>JANNGQ010001165.1:0-1951 GCA_031403975.1 Planctomycetota bacterium | reverse complement strand
GACACCGTCGCCTTCGGCTTGCCGTTAAACAAAACACTCTGCCTGCTCAAGGGAGCCTCAAATGTCGCGGCGAGTTGCGGATTGAGGTTGCCGGGCATCTGCGAGCGGTGCTACCAAACCTGCGTCAGATCGACGGACACTCCATCCGGAAGTCCGCGGTACTCAATCGCGGTGGTACACGTCTGCGGGACATCGTATCGGCCATCTGCGTTGAGACGATGCTGCAGGATGGTCTGGTCCTCGGGGTCAACGATCCAGTACTCCGGCACCTGATACTGTTCATACAGCTGTTTCTTCAGGTTCATGTCTGTTTGGCGAGTGGATGGCGAAAGGATCTCAATCACCAGATCCGGTGCGCCCTTGATCTTCGAGGGTGTGATGATCCTGTTTTGTTTCAGCACAATGACAATGTCCGGCTGGACGACATCCGTCGGGCTGAGCTGCACATCCACTGGCGCGTAAATCACGTCTCCAAGTCCTTTGAGTTCAATTCGCTCAAACAGATAGTACTGCAGGTAGCGCGAAACGGCCTGATGTCGAGTGCTCGGAGCTGCGTTCATGTAGTGCCGTCCGTCGATGATTTCGTGCCGATTGCCGTCGTTCGGAAACAAAACGTATTGTTCGTACGTCAGCTTTACCGGAGACCGGCTGAGGACTTCTGAGGGAACGGACATCTTTGAGATTCCCGATTGGAACGGATGAGCGATGAGCGTAGCCACATTCGCCAGAAAGTGGTCTCTTCATTCGATATGTCCCAGGCTCTGGCGAGCCTGACTACGCGAAAACTCAGCTTTGAGAAGGTAACCAGATATGAATTTACCCTCCGCGGTTGCGCCCGGCAAGAAGGCTCAATTCAGATCTCTTCCTCAGAACAGATTTAACGGCAATGAAGATTGAATAGGGCGGGCCGCGATTCGACGCTACATTTCGTCACATGAACTGGATGATTCTTAGCCTGTGTTCGTCCGTGCTGCTGGGGTTCTATGAGATTGCCAAGAAAGCGGCGCTGCGGGACAACGCTGTCCCGTCGGTTTTGTTTCTGCATGTCGTGACGGCCGCGGCGCTTTGGGCTCCCCTGCTTTTGTTGTCTCAGGCCGATAGTGCCTGGACGCTGCCGCATGTCCTGCAGGTGGATTCGATCGGCTGGCGGGAACACGCCATGCTGTTTGCAAAGGCGGTCCTGGCCGGCAGTTCGTGGATCCTTGCCTCGTACGCGCTGAAGCACCTGCCGATGTCGATTGCTTCGCCGATCCGCGCCAGTAGCCCGATCTGGACAATTCTGATCGCGGTGCTGTTCATGCACGAACGTCCAAGCCCCGGGCAATGGCTGGGCGTGACAGTCATCGTCGGCTCGTTCTATGCGTTTTCGCTGGTCGGGAAGACAGAAGGAATCCACTTTCATCGCGACCGCTGGGTGCTCTTCATGACGGCCGGCACAGTGCTGGGTGCTTGCAGCGCGCTGTATGACAAATACCTGTTTCAGACCGTCAAAATGCGACCTTCGACCGTGCAGGCGTGGTTCTCGGTGTACCTGACCATCGTGATCTTGCCACTGTTTGTGAACTGGCTGCTGCGACATCGTTCGTCGGCGCGCTTCGAGTGGCGCTGGTCGATCCCGACGATTGCTGTCCTGCTGCTGCTGATCTCAGACTTTTTGTATTTCACGGCCCTGGACCAGCCGGGAGCCCTCGTCTCGCTGGTCTCACCGCTGCGCCGGACGTCTGTCGTGATCGCCTTTGTGGCCGGAATCCGGATCTATGGCGAAAAGAACTGGCGTCCCAAGGCCGTCTGCATCGCCAGCCTGCTGGTCGGTGTGTATGTACTGAGCCTGGCGCGCGAATGACCTGAATGGTGTCATCCAACTCGGTTTTCAACCACGAAAGGCACTGAAAAGTTGGTGTGAGCGTCACTCACAACCCAGGGAATAGTGTGAACGAGTTCTTAACCACGG
>JANNGQ010001164.1:0-2599 GCA_031403975.1 Planctomycetota bacterium | reverse complement strand
CCTTGAGCGTGCCGGGCATATCGCCGGTCCGATCATCATCGCGCAGATATTCCTGTTCTTCGGACAGGACGCGACAGTTCTCATCTGGATTGGTGCTGGTGTCGCCTGGCTCGGGCCCTCGGCTGGTCTCTGCCCCGCGAACTTCAGCAGATCCGGTTTCGGATCAAACAGATCCCCCTGAAACGGTCCGCCGTTCATAAACAAATGGATGACCCGTTTGGCCCTCGCCGGAAAGTGGGATGGCTGACTTTCACCCAGCGCTTCTGGCCCGAGCGCCGCCAGCATCCCCAGCGATCCAAGTCCGCCGCCGAACGCACGGATCAAGTCACGACGTGAAGTGAGGGAAGAGCCATGTTCATCTGACCGTGTTTGTTGAGTCACAAAGTGCCCCTGTTTGGAAATCGCCGCGGTCAGAAGTGAATCTTCCGCGGCTTCGTAAAGGCACTATAGGTCGCGCTGTCAATGAAATCCCTCCCCTGGCGATTTCGAGGGAGGAAGTCGACGACAATAAATCACAGCCGTTCACTTCACGATCCTGAACCGCAGTTCTCTGGGAATCTCGAAGCCCGGAATGTCGCCTGACAGAACGAAGGTGCGTTCGCCACCGTCCTGTTCAATCCGATACTCGAAGGGTTGTTCGGTTTCGGGACTGTTCAGAGCCGGAGCCGCCGTGAGCTGATCCAGCGACTCAGGAGGCTCACCGTCGTGCATCGCGGCGTGCAACCGGATGGCCTCCAGAGTCATCAGTCGCCGGTACATTGTCGGGTTGCGGCCTTCGGCGGTATCGATCTGCAGAATCCCCGGGAACAGGACGGAGGCAAAAAGGGCTCCCGCGGACGTCGTCTTTTCTTTTTCAATCCACTGCGTGTAAAGTTGAAAAGCGATCTGTCCCGAACGTTGCCGCTGGGAACGAGGTAACAACTCGCCCTTCATCAGCTCATCTGCCATGCGGTCGATCTCCACAGCAGCGTCGGCCATCACGGTCCGGGCGGCACCCATCTTCGAGATCGCGTCGTCGGTCCATCCGCCAGCCTTCAACCTCTGCTTTGCTGGTTCGACAAACGGGGTGATATCAACCGCTGCCTGGATCTGGAGATTGGCGAAATCATTTGACGGACCCGCCAGATTCTTAAGCTGCGTAATGGCGGTGACCCACTCGCGATTCGTTTGTTCCTCGTTCCAATCCGCTGATGCAGCTTCTCTCAGAACGGGGAATGCGCGGTGAATACCGGCCAGTTCCAGTTCAATCGACCTCCGCATCTGAACCAGCGGCTGAGGAACGGTCGCTATTGCCCAGTAGAGGTTGGGACAATCGGGAGTCTGAATCATGCACTCGATGGTGTCTCGCATTATGGTGTTCAGTGCCACACCGACGAGAGGCTGGATAACGGACTCACCATTCCCGATCAGCGCGGCCAGTCGATGACCTGCCTGAATTGTTCGTGCTGCGCCCTCGAAATCGATCTCCCGTACCTGAACTCGAGCCTGAATGCGAAGAAGTTGTGCCAGATTCCTTGCTGGCTGTACGTCCTCAAAGCTTACGTAATATCCAGCTGGTCCGTGGATGTCGCGAAGTCGCGCGCCCCAGGATAAATCTTCGCAGAGTGCCATTGCGTGTAACTCGTCCAGTGATGCCTTCATCGCATTGAGAACAGCCTTCTCTTCTGTCAGATCCGGATCAGCATCCCACTCGCTGAGCTTCAGGAACTGGCTTACGACATCCGGCCTGGAATTCATGAAAGTCAGTGCTCGGAAATAATGCAACTGGGCCGACCCTGGACGCAGCGACGATTCATGCGGCCAGAAGCGGTATCTGAAGACGGGCTTCGGTTCAGCGGCCGGAGTGACCAGCCAGACTTCCTGTAGTCCCTGTTGTTGTGTAATTCTTGCCCCCGGGCCTCCGTCAGCAGTCGGCACTGCAGGACCACGCGGATCCGGTGGTGTCGCCGACGGTGAGCCCTGCCCGAAACAGATCGATGAAATCAGGTTCCACAGCAAACAAACGATCACACAACGAGCCATCAGATATCTCCGAACAAATTGAAAATAGACAGTCATGGGTGCTGTGGCCCCTACTGTTGACCAGCCGCTCCGTCGGCTGGGATTCCTTTTTCTTCAGCGACGCAGAACGGAAATTTCCCGCCGACATAGCGGCGGGACGACAGTCAGGACGGGAATTGATTACAACACATCGTCCAGCCATTCTGATTCCATCGTTCTGGACCGCGACCGGACTCCCGAGTCCCGTTGCGATTCCGTCGTACCAATGGCAGCGGCGGGAGCACTGTCCGTCGACGTCATCTGCCATTGCCGACGAGCGGCAATGCTGAGCGCTGATTCATCCACCGTGTCCATTGGCGGATTCGCCCAGTGCATTTCACCCGAACGAAGCGATTCACCTGAAGTCAGCAACTCTCCGGTGTTTGACGGAGTTACGATCGCTGGCGTTGTATTCGTGTTGGCGATGACCGGAGCGCCGGAATCCCGCAATGCTGTGAACCATCCGGCCACAGCCACCAGCATCACCGTTGCTCCAGACACGACGCCGCCAAGGAAAACTTTCCCGCGCGATCTTCTCTCCCGCAACGATTGAGAGGAA
>JANNGQ010001163.1:0-2325 GCA_031403975.1 Planctomycetota bacterium | reverse complement strand
TGGGAATGACCGGACTGGGAATTGATTATCTTTCGGCTCAGGTCGTGAAGTCCTCTGAAGCTCCCCGATGGCCCTTCGGGCTGCAGCCGCCGGAAAACTGGAGTCCCATGGCCGTCGTGGCCGTGCTTTCATCGGCGATCTTCTTCGTTGCCCTGTTGACAGCCGGACTCAAGTACTTTGCGGCAATTGCTTCCGCCGCCCTTTCTCAGAGCATCCTCATCCGGCTCCGTACGGAGATCTACGAGAAACTGCAGCAGCTGAGTTTTTCGTTTTATGACGCCGGCGAAAGCTCTTCCATCATCAATCACGCGGCTGGGGATGCTAACAACGTCCGGACGTTTGTCGACGGTGTGATCATCCGAGTCCTCACTGTGACTCTGACACTTGCCGTGTACCTTGTCTACATGCTGCGGATGCATGTCGGACTGACTCTGGCGTGCCTTGCAAGTACACCGGTCCTGTGGATCGGTGCCGTGGTGTTTTCAAGGCTGGTACAGCCGGCGTATCGCCGAGCCGGTGAACTCGGTGACGTGATGATCCGCACGCTCGTGGAAAACCTGCAGGGCATTCAGGTCGTGAAGGGTTTTGCCCGTGAGCCGGAACAGGCGGCGAGTTTTGAGCGAGCGAATCGCAACATCCGGGATCTTAAGGATTCGATTTTCTTCCGGATCTCAACATTCCAGCCGGCGATGGGTCTGCTGACTCAGTTCAACATGCTGATCCTCATCGGCTACGGCGGCACTCTGGTGATCCGCGGCGAACTGGCTCTGGGAGCGGGCATGTTTGTGTTTGCCAATCTGCTTCATGAATTCGCAAACCAGGTCGGGCACATCACCAACATCGTCAACAGTATCCAGACGAGTCTCGCGAGCGCCGAGCGAGTGTTTGAAGTGCTGGACGAACCCGTCCGAATTGCCAACTCACCCGACGCCGTGGCTCTTGCGGGGGTGACACGGTCGATTGAATTTGAAGGTGTCTGTTTCGGCTATCAGGCTGGACGCACGGTGCTTCGGGATGTTTCATTCAGTATCAGCGCCGGTGAATGTGTCGGCATCACAGGCCCGACCGGAGCCGGAAAGTCGACGCTCCTGAGTCTGCTGAAGCGGTTCTACGACGTGACGTCGGGCAGCATCAGGCTGGACGGAATGGACGTCCGACAGCTGAATCGGGATGACGTCCGGCGAACTGCGGGAATCGTGTTTCAGGACAGTTTTCTGTTCAGCAACACGGTCGCCGCCAATATCGCATTCGGGGCGCGTGATGCAGATGCGAAGCAGATTGAACAGGCCGCGAGACTCGCCGCTGCCGATGAGTTCATTCGCGAACTGCCCGGCGGATACGAATCGATGGTCGGAGAGCATGGCAGCAATCTGTCCGGAGGTCAGCGACAGAGACTGGCACTGGCCCGTGCAATTGTCACAAACCCGTCTGTACTGCTGCTGGATGACGCGACGGCCTCAGTAGATCCCGAGACGGAACACGAAATCCGCGACGCCATGATCACGGCCATGCAGGGTCGTACCACGATTGTCGTTTCGAACCGATTGAGTACTCTGCGGCAAACCGACCGCATCGTCGTGCTGCGGGGAGGTTCGATCGATGCGATCGGGAATCATGATGAACTTCTGACGTCCTGTCATTACTACCAGGAACTGGCCAGACTGCAGACGGCCGTCCCGGATGCTCAAACAACTCCACAATGCGTCGAATCCGCCGCATGACTACGATCATCCCTCCATCGTTTCTGTTTCAGTACCAGCTCGCGATTCCGCGGATTGACGGATTACCGAAAAAGAAGGGCCGACCACTGCAATTGCCTCCATCTGCGGCTGTGTTTGTGCCGGCGTCTCTTAATGAAGGACGTTCGGCATTCGACCTGAAAGCGGCATGGAATCCGGACGGTCTGGGCGTTGAACTTCTGATCACCGGGAAAACTCATGAACCGGCAGGACGAGCCCACGATCTCAAATCGTCTGACCATGTACTCATTTTCGTGGATACTCGGCACACTGCCAACGTTCATCGAGCGACGGAATTCTGTTCGTCGATTCTCGTGCTGCCGGCGGATGAAAACGCAGATGACCGCGCGACTGTGAAGTTCCTTGAGATCGCTCAGCAGCGCGGCACGCGGCGGGAACAGGAAGGCCGCCGGTGCATTGTGGCCTGTGAACGGCAGCCCCATGGCTATCGCATCGAGCTCTGGATTCCCGGCACACAGCTGCCTGGATTTACGGAGGCTTCGGAGATCGGTCATATCGGGTTCTGTCTGATGGTCGAAGACACTGAACTGGGTCAGATGCCGCTCAGCATCGGCGACGATTTCCC
>JANNGQ010001162.1:0-7948 GCA_031403975.1 Planctomycetota bacterium | reverse complement strand
GATCGTGCTGACGGAACGCATCCACAATGCTGTCCGCAGCAGTGTGATCGTTTCGATGACAGTGACCGGCATGCTCGGCAGAGACGCGGGCATAGACAGCAATCCGGTCCATTTGCTCCGTGAGTTCCTCGTCTGAAAGGGCGTTGAGTTTCTGCCCGGTCACGACTCGGTCCGCTTCTCCCGCGATGTGCAGTTCGTGCGCGATGGCCATCGCTGTTTCCGGGTGATCGCCGGTGATCATCACGAGACGGATGCCCGCCGCTCGAGAGCGGCGCACGGCCTCGCCGGCTTCCTTGCGAGGCGGATCGATCATGCCGACCAGGCCGGCGAAAATCGGTTCGGCTTCGTCGAATGCTGTTTCCTGTGTGTCCGAATGATCGCGATAAGCCAGTGCAAGCACTCGCAGCGCACGACCCGCCATATCGGAATTCGACTGCATGATCCGGCGGCGTCGGTCAGCAGTTCGGCCTGTCCGCCGCGCCGTTCGAAGACGCCCGCCGCTGACAGCAGCCGATCAATGGGCATTGTGTACGCAGGCTCACAGAGAAACGCATCTCCGCTTGTGGCAGAGCTGACTTCAGTCTTCGGCTTGCTCTTGTCGCGGGAGGCGTTCATGAGTGCAGCGTTCCTGCTCATGCTCGAAACGGAATCGTTTTGCCTTCCTGTTCCAGAATCGCCAGCGTGGTTGTCAGCACGGTGTCAGGGTTCAGTGAGATGCTGTCAATGCCTTGTTCGACCAGGAATTGCGCGAACTCAGGATAGTCGCTGGGTGCCTGACCACAAATGCCGATTTTGCGGCCTCTGGCGCGGCAGGTCGCGATGACCTGGGCGATCATTTTCTTCACCGCGGCGTTTCGCTCGTCGAAGATCGACGCCGGAATCCGACGGGTAATAAGGAGCTGCCTGCAGTCGAAGTCAGCCGTCAGCCAACGGGAAGGGCCGTAACCGGCATGGCCTTTGCTTTTTCGATGGTGGGTTATCGACATCCGTGGCCGAAATCCCCTTTGAGAAGCCGCGTAATGAACAGTCCTGCGATTCAGAAAGCTCCTGTGAGCGAAAGGGCCGCACCCAACATGTGCGAATACGCGCAAGTCTGTGCGGAGTTTTCATGGGAGCGAGCTCGTGGCGAACTGCATGGCCTGCTGAAAGCTCGCGAAATTGGTTTGCCGGAAGGCGACACGTCCACGTTGGAAACCGATATTCCGAGTGGACATCAGGTCCCCGGACCTGTCACAGAAACCACACCATACTGAAGCAATCTCCCGAGTCCGGGATCGGGTGAGTCAGGTTGTTCGGATACGTCACCTTTGTATGTTCCTCAGGTAGGAGTCCTCTCATGAAATGTTTAACTCTGTTGGCCACATTGACTGTTGTAACGGCCATCGCTGTCGCCGTAGTCGCGGATGACGAAGACACGAAGAAACGCAAGAATCGCCAGAAGGAGCCGGCGGTCGCTCAGGAAGTGGAAGAAAGTGATCGCTGGATGCACGCCAAACTGGATTCCGCTCAGCAGATCTTCGCTGGTCTGACGCACGGCGACCTGGACACTGTCAAGAAAAGTGCTCAGGCCATGTTGGTGGTCAATGTGCTGGAGAGTTGGCTGAAGGAGAACAAGTTCTCGAACAGGTCGGCCTATCAGGGACAACTCAATGCGTTCGAATTCGCCAACAAAGAACTCATCCGCCAGGCGGAGGATGAGTACCTTGAGGGGGCGCTGGATGCGTGGGTCAGGCTCAGTCGTTCGTGTGTCGAGTGCCACAAACTGATTCGCGACCCGGCCAGGGCCGTCTGAGGCCTGGAGACTGTCTCGCCACAAAGGATGCCGGGCTTTTCTGAAGAGCCCGGCATCTCAGATGTCGAAGTCATTGTTGCCGGAAGCGCGGGCGACGGAATCTCCAAAAGTTCCATTCCCTGCAATTCAGGTTTCGGTTGGCCATGCCCCCCGGCTCACGGACCAGGCCGGCTGCCGATGTCGCCATCCGCGCGGCGGCTCGCGAGAGAACTCGGAATGGATCCCGCAATGATCAGAGGGACGGGCCACGGCGGAGCGATCTCGCGCGAGGATGTCGAACGTGATGCAGCGGAACGCAAGACCGCGCCGAAGTCAGCTTCAGCGCCGGCAGTGGCAACGCCAGTGACGACTGCCGTTGATCGGGCGGCTCGCATGACCGGCATCGCACCCGAAGTCTCTGCGGCGCAGATCAGGCCGGACATCAATTTTCGTGAACAGCTCGATGTCGACTCGATGGACGTGCTGAGGTTCGTGATCTCACTGCACACCGCATACGGTGTGGAGATTCCCGAACGCGATTACTCAAAGCTGGCCACTCCGGACGCCTGCGTCACGTATCTGGATGCGGCCCATCAAGTGAACACTCCCGACTCCTGAAAGCGTATGTCGGAGTCACTTGAAGCACCTGGCGCAAAAGGCTGAGGCAGCAGGTGCGCGATTCAGAATGGAACCATCAATGGCGTCTCCCGACAGCATCGACTTCACGGCGTTGCGGCATCGCATGATCGAAACCGACCTCCGTGGTCGCGGCATCTCCGATCCCCGTGTATTGAGGGCCATGGCAGAAGTTCCGCGCGAGGAGTTCGTTCCGGAGGCCGTTCGCGAAAAAGCGTACGACGATCGGCCGCTGCCCATCGGATTTCGCCAGACGATCTCCCAGCCATACACGGTGGCCGTTATGCTCGAATCGCTCGGTCTGCAGAACGGCGACACGGTCCTGGAAATCGGCACCGGTTCCGGCTACGCGGCGGCTGTCCTGTCTCACCTGGCGGCCACGGTGCATACGGTCGAGTGCATTCCGGAATTCGCTCGCGCCGCGCAACGGCAGTTGCAACGGCTGGGCTACAGGAACGTCCAGGTGCATGTCGCAGACGGCAGCCTGGGACTGCCGGAGTTTGGGCCGTATGACGCCATTGTCGTCACCGCCGCCGCTGAGGAGTTGCCGCCGCTATTTGCCGGGCAGCTGGCGGATGGCGGCCGCCTGGTTCTGCCGCTGGGAGATGCATATTCGCAAAGGCTGTATCGCTTCACGAAGGACGCCGGGCGATTGGTCTCCGAGGATCTCGGCGGCTTTGTGTTCGTTCCACTGACCGGCCGCTATGGGCGGTGATTCTGGAGAGCACGTCCGACGGAAGGGGCCCAGAGTTTCTCAGCACAGTCGAGCCTCACGTGCCGGAAGCTCCAGTACCAGTCGAGGGAACAGGACATACGCAAATCGCTGTGGCACACATCGTGCAATGCCTGCACCTTGCGAAGTTCGGCTGTGTTTGCCGATCGTTCCGACCGGTCAGGTCTTCAGGCCCAGCTCCTGATGCTGATCGCGCGCAGCGGCCTGGTAACGCGCAAAGGCGGCTTCGTCGCGCTGGCAGGAGGCTCCTTTGAAGACCATCGCGAACGAACGGCGATGCCGCGTGGCGGACAGGTTGGCATCCGCGCGGTGGATCGTCATGCCGTGGTGTGCGACGACATCACCTGGCAGCAGAGGAACGGCCACTTCGCGCGTGAAATCGTCTGACGTGTAGTTCGTGATGCCCTGCGAGAATCCCAGGATTTTCGATCTGGCATGAGTCCGATAGCCCTGCTCGTGCGAGCCGTCGACGTAGCGCAGGCAGCCGCTCTCTGCGTCGACCTGGTCGAGTGCCATCCAGATCGTGACAACGTTCGACGGGACGAGGCAGAAGTAATAATTGTCCTGATGCGGCGGCGTCACGTGGTTCGTTCCAGGCGGTTTGTTGAACCACTCCGGCTGATCGGCAGTGACTGGCTCACCTACGAGCGCCTCCGCCAACGCTGCCCATTCCGGATGCCGTGAGTACTCGAGGAAGAACGCATCATGTCCCATGCGCTGCAACTGTTTGAGTGACTCCGGCCGGCCGCGGTCGTGATAGAAAGCATCGGCGTCGGGAAGTGTCGGCACGACATCGCGCACGTAACGGTCGAGGTTACTCCGCAGTTCTTCAAAATCCGCATCCCTCAGCAGCTGCCGGATAATCACGAAACCATGTTTGTCATAAGACTGTTTTTCGAGCTCAAAGGACACGACAGTTTCCCTGATCATGGTTCATTGGCGGACAATTCCGAAACGGCGGGCCACACGGCTGCCCGCGATTCCGAGAATCTCAGCAGCAGTCTGGTCCGATGGTATTCCACACTCGCAGAATGTGGCAATATGAAGGATGCCGACTTGTGCGCCTTGCGGTTTGTTGAGACCAGATGAGTCACGATGTCAGTCTCCATCAACGACTTCTCGCCCCACGATCAGCAGATCTGGGACGAGGAGCTTCAGGACTTTGTCCCGGACCGAGTGTTCGATGCGCACATCCATTTGTTCAATCCCGAACATCTGACATCCGCTGCGCAGTCGAATGCCAACACCTGGGGACTGGCGGACCTCGCGACTCTGCAGCGGTGGGCGGGGCGACTGTATCCGGGCCGTGAGACACACTTTCTCGCACTGGGAACACCCATTCCCGGCATTGATGTCGCAACGCACAACCGATGGTGCATCGGGCAGGTCCGGCAGGACCCGCAATCTCGAATGAATCGGCTGGTGACTCCGGCATGTCGCGCTCAGGACATTGAGCGTGACGTGCGTGAATCGGGATTCATCGGACTCAAACCGTACCGGCTGTTCGCTGTCACCGGCGACATCGCGCAATGCCGCATTCACGAATTCCTGCCGCACGAGCAGCTGGAACTGGCCCATGAACTGGGGCTGTTTGTCACAATGCATCTGTCGCGCTTTCATGGCTGCGCAGACCAATTCAACCTGGACGATCTGCAGGAGTTCACAGGCAGCCGATATCCGAACATTAAATGGATTCTGGCCCATTGCGCGCGCAGCTTTACGTACTGGCCGATCCGGAAGGCAATCGACCGGCTGCGCGACATGCCAAACATCTGGTACGACGTTTCCGCAGTGACCGACGTGCGGCCGCTGATCACGCTGTTCTCGCGCGAGAATCGGCGGCGCATTCTCTACGGATCAGACGGTGTGGACTCGACGTATTTCCATGGCCAGTACGCAGCGATGGGGCGCGCGTGGCAAGCGGTCGATGTGAGCCGCTTCCGCCTGCAGTTTCCTCACTGCGACGGTCGTCCGATTCTGGCAATCTACGAACAACTGCTGTCCATGAAGCACGCTGCAGAAATCGCCCAGTGGACTTCGGACGACATCCAGAATCTTTTCTGGAGGAATGCCGCGTCCGCGTTCGGCGTGGACTTCGGCCGTCCGGACGCGAAGCAACCTGGCCGGACGCATGAGAGTTCGGATGGTGGTCGCTCGAAGACTCCGAATTCTCACGAATCCGGCTACAGTCAGGATCGCGCGACGTACGCACGGGCCAGAGAAATCATTCCCGGCGGCACACAATTGCTCAGCAAACGGCCGGAGATGTTCGCTCCCGGACTTTGGCCGGCGTATGCCCGCGAGGCACGAGGCTGCGAAGTGATCGACCTTGACGGTCGCCGTTTCATCGACATGACCACGTCCGGCATCGGCTCTTGTCTGCTGGGCTACGCCGACCCGGATGTCACGGCGGCGGTGCAGCGGCGCGTCGCACTGGGCTCGATGTCCTCGCTCAATGCGGCTGAAGAAGTCGAGCTGGCCGAACTGCTGATCGAATTGCATCCGTGGGCCGAGCAGTCCCGTTTTGCTCGATCGGGTGGCGAAGCGATGGCCATCGCTGTGCGGATTGCCCGAGCGGCCACGCGCCGCGACAAGGTTGCGTTTTGCGGTTATCACGGATGGTCGGACTGGTACCTGGCCGCAAACCTGAATCCCGAAGGCGCTGCGGATCGGCTGCAGGGACACTTGCTGCCGGGTCTCGAACCCGCCGGCGTACCGCAAGTCCTTGCCGGGACCGCGCTGCCCTTCACATACAACCGCCTGGACGAGTTGGAACGGCACGTCAAGGCTCACGGCTCCGAACTTGCAGCCGTGGTGATGGAGCCGACTCGCTCGCTCGATCCACAGCCCGGATTTCTTGAAGGAGTCCGTGAACTTTGCGACCGCTGCGGCGCGGTGCTGGTTTTCGACGAGATTTCTTCCGGCTGGCGCATGCACCCTGGCGGAGTTCACCTGAAATACGGCGTCATGCCTGACATGGCTGTGTTCGCCAAAGCAATCAGCAACGGACATCCGATGGCTGCGATCATCGGTCGCCGCCGAGTCATGGACGCCGCACAAACGTCGTTCATTTCAAGCACCTATTGGACTGAAGCGGTCGGGCCTGCTGCCGCACTCGCCACGATCCGAAAACTGCGACAGATCAACATCGCTGCACACACAAGTCGCATCGGCGGCCTGATGCGAGACGGCTGGCAGACTTTGGGTCTGCGCTTCGGAGTCCCCGTCAAAGTCTCCGGCCACCCCGCATTGCTCCATCTGAGTTTCGACCAGGAACAAGCCGCCGCGATGGGAACTCTGGTCACCGCGCGGATGCTCGACCGAGGCTTTCTCACCGGCAGCGGCTTCTACCCCGGCCTGGCTCACACCGAACGCCACATCACGAACTACCTCACAGCCGTCGAACCGGTCTTCGCGGAACTTGCGGAAGCGATACACCAGGGTGACGTCCTGCAACGTCTCAAAGAGCTCGGCTGCTCGGTGCGTCACACCGGATTCGCACGCCTGACGTGAGTGCGAAGCACCCTGGACCGTGGAATTCTGAATTCCGGATGAGGGTCCGGCGTTCATTGATGAGACTCAGAGGAAGCAGTTGGCCTTCAGCAGCGAGTTCCCTGAATCACTTGCCGGGGCTGCATCTTGAATGTCAAGGCGTGAAACAGGAAGAATTCCTGTCGCGGACGATCCCGCAGTCGATACGACCGATCAGGCCGATTCGCAGGCACAAGCGGATTTTCCGCAGGCTTTCGCGGACTGCTACAGACGTCAGGTCGTGCCTGCCCGGTGTCTTTTCGCCACAACGGGTTACATTTTGCAACAGCTGACAAAAGTCAGAGTGCTAGGGTTGCCGCAGGCGGGTTGCTCCGCGCCAGTCTGTGACAAATCCCAGTCGCGGGGTGACGGAGCTGCAGGGCTACAAATGCTGGATACCGAACGACTCAAAACCGATCTGCTCGCGCTGGGGCTGTTGACCCTGGTCGTGTTCGTCGGCCTGAGCTTTCTGAGCTACGACCCGGCGGATGCTCCGTCGAGCCTCGTGTTTCCTCAGCGACACGTGCCGATCAATATCTGCGGAGAAGTGGGAGCGTCGGTTGCGTTTCACACTCGCCAGTGGCTGGGTTTCGGCGTCTGGATCGCGCTGGCCGCGCTGGTGTCGTGGGATCTGAAACTGTTCTCGCGTGAACAGTCGCGGAAAACTGTGCCGACGTTGATCGGCACTTTCCTGCTGCTGACTTCGTCCTGTGCGCTGCTGCACCTGTTCGCTCCCGGAATTGCCTCCGGTTCGACCTATGGCAGCGGGGGGCAGATCGGAGCATGGACCGGCATCCTGCTGGATCAGAAATTTTCTTCTGTCGGCGTGATCATTCTTGCCGGCAGTCTGCTGCTGGCCGGAGTTCTTCTGACTCCGCTTTCGGATATTGTGCAGCCGGCCCTTCGTCTGGCGACAATGCCGGCGTCTGCGATCCGATCATCCGGAGCTTTTTTTCGTCGCCAGCCGGTCGCGAAGCCTCGCCGAGTGAAGGAACCGCCGAAGGATCCGAAAGCCGGAAACGAGGCATCGGCCACGATTCCTTTCGACGTCATGGAGCCCGACGACGATGATGAGAATCTGACGGCAGAAGTCGATGGTCGATCCATCCGCATCAACCCCCCGGCTGCTCTCTCTCTGCACAATCCGGACGGCCTGCCGCTGGCTCCCCGGCGGGGATTCACGTTGCCCGACATCAGTCTGCTGGAAGATGCCGAGGAGTTCCCGTACGAGCAGCTCGCAAAAAAAGCCAAGGTCGCGGCGACGACTCTGGAGAAGG
>JANNGQ010001161.1:0-2699 GCA_031403975.1 Planctomycetota bacterium | reverse complement strand
TGTGGGGGACTTCATACAATGTAGCCGTCACGCTCCGCGTGACGTTGGCAGAATCACCGGCGCGGCCCTGTTTTTGGTCGGCGGTCGAAAGGGATGGCGGGTTTGCGGGCTGATCGGCATTCACCTCGCGGATAGACGCGGCCACATTCAACGCATGTAAAAATGCGGGTACTCCGGGCGTGACCGGTTGGTCCGGTTTGAGAAAATCACCGCGAATGAGCATTCGCGTATCACGCGGATTGTCGCGAGCCATCAGTGTCAGCGTAGTCGATCCCTTCGGCCACTGCTGCCAGAGCGACTCGATTCTGTCGTTCGCTGAATTCCATTCAGGAACGGTGGTACGCCAGTGCGAGAACACCATCGCGACTTGTTCCGGTGTGCGTTTGTCGCCCGGAACCGAGAGGATTCCTCGCACATGTTTCGGCACCGGATCCGCCTCGGGGTTCGCATCCGTTGTCACCGCAAGGCGGAACCTGCCGAGATTGTTGTTCATGTTGTCGTCGCTGTTCCACCCTCCATGCATCTGACGAAGATTGACAGACAGCGTTGTTCCACCTTCAAACCCCAGTGGAGTCTCTGCAACAAAAACGGCATTGCGAGGTTGATTGCGACGGCCTGGCCCGTGATCAATTCCCCAAGCCGTTTCATCCTTACCATCAATGGCAAAGTCGACCGGCCCGGTGGTGCGTTTCTTGTCCGTCTTGTCGTAGAAATTCGGTTCAAGGTCTCGTTCGGGGTTTGCATAATCGGCCGTCGCCTTCGAGAACTTGACGGTCACTTTCCTCTTGTCGGATACCCCGACCGCCTCCGCCTCGACGCTGATTTCGGTGAGCGCACAAGTCCCCATGAACGATCGTCCGGGCCCGTTGCACGGCAGATTCGGATCGTTGAGCAGCTCCAGTCGGAAGGCCGTGATGCCGGTGATGTGCGTTGTACCGCGGAGGCTCGTGGTGTATTTGGTCGGTGCGTAGCCCTGAGCGAGGATTGACTGATCGCCCATGTCGATGTAGCGCTGTCCGTTATCCCCGGTGTTCTCCAGTTGAAGAGGAACCCATTTCGGCGGGCTCTGTTGAACAGAAGCCTCCCACGCGGCCATTGGCCCGCGCCAGTCGGGCATTTGCCGTTGGAGGTCACTTTCGATCCCGGTAATCTCCTGCTCCACGTCGCGGATCTTCGCAAGTTCCTCGACCGAGTAGACAACGCGCTGAGCTTCATGATCGTTGTTGAGGAACGCAAACAGACGGTAATATTCTTCGTGCGTGATCGGGTCGTACTTGTGCGTGTGGCATTGAGCACACTGGATCGTCAGGCCGAGAAATGTCTTGCCGACAGCGTCCATCCGATCGAACATCGCGTCCATGCGAAACTGTTCCGGGTCAACTCCGCCCTCTTCATTCAGCATTGAATTCCGTAGAAACCCGGTCGCAACGATCTGGTCCTGCGTCGGTTGAGGCAGCAGGTCACCGGCCAGCTGTTCGATGACGAACTGGTCGTACGGCAGGTCGCGATTCAGAGCATTGATGACGTAATCGCGATAGAAAGCCACTTGGCGGGACTTGTCCTTTTCGAAGCCGTCCGAATCGGCATACCTCGCCGCGTCGAGCCAGTGCCGTCCCCATCGCTCACCGTAGTGATTTGATCCGAGCAATCGCTCGACTTGTTTCTCGAATGCATCCGGCGACGAGTCCGCCAGAAACGCATCAACCTCTTCAATTGTCGGAGGCAACCCGATCAGATCGAGTTGTAATCGCCGCAGCAGCGTGATCTTGTCGGCTTCCGGCGATTGAGGCAGCCCCTGTTCATCAAGCTTCGCCACGACGAACCGATCGATCTCGTTCCGTATCCGAAACCGAGCAGGATCCACTTCCGGAACGATCGATCGTTCCGGAGCCCTGAACGCCCAATGTGAGCCGTACCCGGCTCCGTTCTCAACCCAGCGATTCAGTAATTCGATCTGGCTCCCGGTGAGCGGCTTGTGCTTCCCTTTGAGCGGTGGCATTCGTACAGCATCATCAGTACTTGTGACGCGTCTGATGAGTTCACTTTCCTGCGGTTTTCCAGGCACGATTGCGATCCCGCCGGACTCAGCAGCGTTCACGGCAGCGCTGCGCTGATCCAACCGCAATCCCGCTTTCCGCTCGTTTTCATCCGGCCCGTGGCAGGCGAAACAGTTGTCCGAAAGGATGGGACGAATGTCTCGATTGAAGTCGAGATCATCCGGCGAGTTGTCCGGAGCGGAGGCATTGCTCTGGGTGACCGTCATTCGCAACACTAGAACCATCGAGACGAATCTGGACATTGCGGGATGCTGCAGAATCATAGTGTTGTGCTCAGTGGGCAAAACCATTCGAAGCCGCTGAAGCAAGGCGCTTCTCTCAAGGGCAGGTCAGCTGCTGCACCTCTTATGGACGATATGCATCAACCACGAAAAACACCAGCATCGTTATCGGTCACTGAAGCGTAGCCGGATTCGAGAGAATTCGGAGGCATTGTCGCGAATCCGAACTCTCACGAGCTTGTCATTACCCACATTTCTTGTAGCCACGCTCGCCAGAGCGTGGGATTTTCGGCAGAGCGAATACCTTTGTGGGGCGGAGATGGGGCGCCCACTCAATTGCACTCACTTTGGCGGATTCGCCGCAGTGTAGAACAGTTGTCTCAACTGTTCCGCCTGCGACAGGATGAACAATTGGGGACAA
>JANNGQ010001160.1:0-6836 GCA_031403975.1 Planctomycetota bacterium | reverse complement strand
TTATGCGGGCAGAACGATGTGGTTGGATTCTCGCATCGATTACTGCATGTGCTCATCATTCTGCCGACCATCGTTCTGCCATCCCTGATTCCATGTCCCGAAGTAGTCCTGAATTACCGCCACCGATTGACGGCATTAGAGCAGGACCGGATCATCCGTTCATCCTGAATTTCGCTTCCACCTGTACTTCGAGTTGACAATGAGTTTTTCTTCTTCAAGAACACTCGCCGTCCTTTTGGCAGTGCTGACCGACTTCGCCACTGATTCAGCACCAGCTCGGCCCAGATGGGGCCAAGCTACGGGCGCTGCACTTGCGGAAGTGCCGGAATGGGCCGATGCACGGCTCACAGAACGGGACGGGTTAATTCTGTGGCTGGATGCGGTCGCAATTGAATCGAGCCGCAAGGTGAACGGATTGCCTGGGCTGTCCGACGGAGACCGTGCCGACACATGGCAGGATTCGTCGGGTGCAGAGCAGTCTCCGGTGCAGGAACTCAGAGATGCTCAGCCAAAAGTCATCAACGTCGGAGATGCCTGGATCGTTCGCTTTGACGGGGTGGATGATCATCTGCGAATGGTCAGCAAACCAACTATGACCGGCAGCGCGACGGTGATTCTTGTCGCAGCACCACATGCCAATCCGGGCGATTTTCGAGGCCTCTTCGCTGCGAACGCTGCAGACAGACGTGACTATGAATCCGGGCTTACCATCGACCTTGGTCCCGGACCGACATCGAAGTTTGATCAACTCAACGTTGAAGGGCGCGGCTTCGGCGGTGCAAACGATGTGTTGAACTCTTCGAGCCCGTTCGGAACTCTCCACACCTTTGAAGCGGTCGTTGATCCGCTGTCGAAGCAAGTGAGGCTGACACTCGATGGCGTGTCTGAAGGCAGTCGTCCGTACGAACCTTCCGAACTGTCACTTGAACAACTGACGATCGGCGGGAGGTATTACACGAACGGACCGGGAGTTCAGCAGGTTCGAGGTCCGTTTCAGGGCGATATCGCAGAACTTCTGGTGTACGACCGAGTTCTGTCCCAAGCCGAAACAGAATCCGTCCGTGATTACCTGAAGACGAAATACGCGACGCTGGCTGTCGAACTTCCGAAGTCACTGGACCTGGACAGGAGCGCAGGCGAGCCGCTGGTGCTGGCTGAGAATCCGCCAGCCGTGCAGATGCTGGTCCCGGGCTTCACGGTAACGGAGATTCCGGTTGAATTGACCAACGTCAACAACGTGCGATTCCGCGACGACGGCAAACTGATGACGCTGGGCTACAACGGCGACCTGCATCTTCTGAGCGACACCAACGGTGACGGGCTGGAAGACAAGTCCGACGTCTTCTGGAACAATGAAGGCAGCATTCGAGGCCCCATTGGCCTGCTGCTGACACCGCCAGGTTACTCCAGGGGCCGCGGCGCATTTATGCCGAGCAAGGGCAAGGTCTCACTGATCCTCGACACAAATGGCGATGACAAGGCGGACGAAGAGATCGTTGTCGCGAAGGGTTGGAACGAGATTCCTCAGAACGTTGATGCCGTCGGCATGGCGATGGACAAAGACGGCAATCTGTACTTCGGGCTGGGTACAGCCAATTACGCCAATGCCTATCTCGTCGATGACAATGGCATATCCGCCTTCGATCTGAACAGTGACAGGGGCACGGTGCAGAAAGTCTCGGCGGATTTCAGTACACGTGAAACGGTCTGCACCGGCATTCGCTTCCCCATCGCGTTTGCATTCAATGAGCACGGCGATCTGTTCTGCAGTGAACAGGAAGGAGCAACCTGGCTGCCCAACGGAAATCCGCTGGACGAACTGCTGCACATTCAGCCGAGGCGGCACTACGGGTTCCCGCCCCGGCATCCGCGACATCTGCCGGGCGTTATCGACGAACCTTCGACGTTCGATTACGGACCTCAGCACCAGTCGACGTGCGGCATGGTCTTCAATCAATCGGTGAACGGCGGCCCGACATTTGGTCCTGCAGCATGGCTGGGCGATGCGCTGATGTGCGGCGAGTCCCGCGGCAAGATCTGGCGCACAAAACTCGTGAAGACGGATGCAGGTTACGTTGCGGCGTCGCAACTGATCGCCGGTCTGCAGATGCTGACCGTCGATGCGTGTGTGGCTCCGGATGGCGATCTGGTCGTGGCCTGCCACAGCGGCCCGCCGGATTGGGGCACGGGGCCTGCAGGAATCGGCAAGCTGTTTCGCATTAAAATGAGCGAGCCCGAAGTTCCACGGCCCGTGATGACATGGGCCGAAGGTCCTCAGGAGATCCGCATTGCCTACGACCGGCCGCTGGATCCGCTTTCGCTGAGCCACCTGGCTGAACGTATCCGCGTCGAGTACGGGTCGCATGTCCGCGCTGGTGACCGGTTTGAAACGCTCAAGCCGCCGTATGCCGTCGTGCAGGCTCAGTCATTGCTGCCGCGTTTCAGCCTTCCGGTAACGGGCGCCACGGTGACGAGTGACTTGCGAACGCTGATCATCAGCACGGCTCCGATGCTTTCGAATGTGCATTATGCGGCGACGATTGATTCTGAAGAAGCCCGGCATCTTCAAGATGCCGGGCTTCTGGCTCAGCACCCGCAGACCGACGTCGACTTCGCACTCACGGGCGTTGCGACGGAATGGACGCCGACAGGAGCTGCTGCACCTTCGTGGACCGGCTGGCTTCCGCATCCGGATCTTGCCGTCTCGAGGGCTTTGCTTGCAGAATCTGCAGGACACGACGCGCTCTGGACTGGCCTGCAGACCAGGGGAGTATTGAAATTGACGACGAGACTGAATCTGCACAACAGCCTGAGACCCTTGGTACAGCCAGGAGCCAGTATTGACTACGAGTGGCCGCCGGAGAATGTCAGCCTCATGCTCCGTTGCAGCCACAGTCTCGTGACCCAGGCCGTGACGGGTGTCGGCGCAGGATCCGCCGAGATCCCTGTGATTTGCGGCGACGCGGCTGACGGACGCCAGACGGCGCTCTTCACGACGTCAGGAGACTCCCGCGCGCCAGTGGACCTCACGCTGACAATCTATACGGACGGTGTGTCAATGCCGTCTCTGGCCGCGACGTTTTCGACAAACGAAGATGCGTCGCAGCGACCGCTGCCGCTGAATCGATTCTTCATGCCGTGGGTTCCCTCGAAGTTTGCCGAGCCTTCTGAAATCACAGCGCCGGCCAGAATCGCAGAGCTCGATGGTGGCAGCTGGTCTCGAGGTCGCAAGGTCTTCCGCAGTGAAGTCGCCGGGTGCTTCAAGTGCCATGGCGTCGGAGGCGGCAAGGCCACGATCGGCCCCGATCTGATGAACCTCATCCATCGAGACTATGCATCGGTGATGCGGGATGTCGCGAACCCCAGCTACGCGATCAATCCGGACTACATCGGACACACGGTCGTGCTGAAAGACGGTCGAGTCCTTACGGGAGTGCTTCAGTCAGAGGGTGAGGACCTGCTGCTGGGCGATGAAAAGGCCACGGTGACTCGCCTCTCGAAAACAGACATCGACACGCTGAAACCGTCCGCAACGTCAGTCATGCCGGCCGGAGTTGCTCAGAAACTGACGGCAGACCAGATGAAAGATCTGCTGACCTATCTGTTGATCAAACCGCCTCAGATGCCGCTGGACGCGCCTTTGACGGCACCGCCGCTCAGGACACAGGCCGAAGTCGCTGCGGCTTTGGCCGGTGCTCCGGAGATCCCCGCGCCGTCTCGGCCGCTGACGATCGTGTTGGTCGACGGCCCGAAAGATCACGGCCCTGGCGAACATGACTATCCGGCATGGAAACTTGCCTGGGAAGAACTGTTGTCCGCCGCAGACAACGTCTCAGTTTCCACAGCCTCGGAATTTCCGAACGACGAGCAGCTTGCGGCTGCCGACGTCCTGCTCTTCTTCCAGAAGGGCAGCTTCGATGGTCCGCGTCCGGAGAAGCTGGATGCTTATCTGAAGCGAGGCGGCGGTGCGGTGTACATTCACTGGGCCGTGAACGGCAATGATCAGGTTCAGGAGTTCTCAAAACGAATCGGCCATGCTTCATGGGGCGGCAGGATTGCGTTTCGTCACGGACCACTGACGCTTGACATCCACAACCACGACCATCCAATTGTCCGCAATTTCGCACAGTTGAATTTGTACGACGAAAGCTACTGGAAACTGACTGGCGATCCGGCGGACGTCACTCTGCTGGCGACGAGCACCGAAGAAAACATGCCCACGCCGCAACTCTGGATCCGTGACCACAATCCCGGTCGAGTTTTCGTCAGCATCCCCGGCCACTACAGCTGGACGTTTGACGATCCGCTCTTCCGTATCATTCTGCTGCGAGGCATTGCCTGGACAGCAAAGGAACCGGTGGATCGTTTCAATGACCTTGTGCCGATCGGAGCGCGGATGTCGAGGTGATGAATTTCAAATCTGAGATTTGAGATTTCAGATTCCGAGGAGGAAGTGCATCAATGAAATACGAACGCTTCGAGGAACTCCCTGTTTGGCAGGCCGCCGCGGACTTGTCGGTGCGGATATTCTCGTGGACGACGCATGCCTGGTTTCGACGGAAGGGTGATCTGTCGAACCAGCTTCAGCGAGCCTCGCTATCCGTGTCCAACAATATCGCGGAAGGATTCGAGCGCGGCTCGACAAATGAACTTCTGCAGTTCCTGTACATTTCCCGCGGTTCTGCGGGCGAAGTCCGTTCAATGCTGTGCGTGATTGAGCGCATGGATGCCCCGAACGATCTGAAATCTCAAATCTCAGATTCGAAATCGTGTGGCGAAAGCATCTCCCGGCAGATTTGCGGCTGGGCGAACAGCCTTCAGAATTCCGAAATCACTGGACAGCGACATCTGAATGACACGACACGTCAGGCCTATGAGCAACGACGACGGCACAACGAGTTCCAGGACAGAATTCGCACGCTCGCTGAGGAAAGCCACCGTCAGAGAGAACAGCAACGAATGAAGTCTTCGGGACAGTCGCAAAGCGACGACGCTAGTAGTTGAGATTGCAGATTTCAGATCTGAGATTTCAAATCTCCGATTGTTGTCCGTTCAATCAAAAACTCCGTGCAGGAACCACAGATTCGTATGCCGCTCTTTGAACAGCCACAGCCGATTGCCGCTGGCGGCAGTTACCTGAAAATAGTCCCGGTGACACGGATCGTCGGTCCACCAGGCAGTCTCGATTCGTTCCGGACCGGAGAAATGACTCAGCGTCAGCACTTTGCCAAGCACAGTCACGCATGACGGAAACTCGGCGCCGTCAGCCGGCAACGCGATTTGCTGAGGATCAGCCAGCAGTCGCAGCGGTCGATGCATCGAAGCCGTTGTCAAAAGCGATGCGTCAGCGATCGGCTCCGTCAGCCGTTCCATTGCGGCATCAAGTCGTGTCTGGCGGTATGACGATGACACGGGCGAAAGCACGGAGGCCACGGCAATAGCAAACTCCGGACGAGGATCGTCGTTGGTGCGTACGGTCAGTACCGATTCCGGCCCGAGGCGATTGCTGAGGCGCGTGACGAGAGTCGCGAGTTCTTCCTGCGGCACGATATGCTCACTCGGGCTGAAAAGATCCTTTTGCCGCGATGACGGAATCGGCACGATGGACGCCGTCACGGAGATGCACACGACAGGCTGCGACGCGAGCAGGGAAGATGATGCGCTGTTGCTGTCGTGGCTCACCACTGAATCCACCTGAGTCTCCAGCCGCAGACACAAGACTTCATGCAGAAGTGCGCCGGATTGTGTTGGCTTTACGACGCTCGCTGTCAAGGGCAGGAGAACTCCGTTACTGCACTTCAGACGTACTGTAACGCCGCTGCTGGCCAATCGTCGCCGGACCAGTTGCGCCTCAATCTGCCCGGTCAGTTGATGAAGTACGTGACGAATATCAGCCAGACTGGCGGCCGGTTCTTCCGCACTCCAGACGGCCGTGACAGGATTCGCCTCTGGCAGTGGTTCGATCAGTTCTTCGATCCGTTCACCGAGCTGCTGAATTCTGAGCACGGCCTGGGCGGACAGCCGTGACGGAAGATCTTCGAGCGGCAGGCCGAGCAGTTGCCCGATTGAACGGATACCCAGATGTGCGAGGATTTCCAGGTCACTCAGGCCGAGCCGCGACGCAGCCACCGGCAGCCGGCTGAGTTCGGCAAGGTGCTGTCCGGGAGGAATGATCTGAATCGGCAACTCATGCAGATCGATGACTGTTCCGGACTCTGCAGTTCTGCATCGATCAGTGAATTCCCTTGCGGAAGCCCTGGTTTCGACATGCGTCAGAGCCCATGCCGCGGAAACCGTCTGAGCAATGGCGATCCGGCACTGCCAGCCGGCCATTCGAAGTTCACGATGCAGTGATTCGGCGAGACCCGCTTCTCCGCCGAACAGCGGTCCACATCCGGTGATGTCCAACAGCAGACTGTCCGGCAATGGGACAGCATCGAGCCCTACGATCGGGGCGAATCGACGAGTCAACTCCGCGACGGCATTGAGCTGCGCTCGATCCCATTGAGGTTGCCATTCACGGAACTCCACCGACATGGAACCTGGCGGCGACTGCCGGATTCTTCTGCGGACATTGCCGGATGGCGCAGTCTGTGGCTGCGCCATGCTGCGAGCTTCTGCGAGAGGCATTCCCGGACGAACACCGTTGACCCAGGCATCCATGGAGACAGCTAAGATCGCAGGACCTCCGACAGCTGCCGGAAACAGGGTTCGAACAAATCGCGTGTCTTCATCCATGGCAGAGCCGCGCGCAGATTTGTCAATCGAACCGGGTATCGGCGTGTGCAGAGCAACTGCGGTCGTGGCTATTCCGGCAGTTCGCAGCTGTCTCAGCA
>JANNGQ010001159.1:0-2123 GCA_031403975.1 Planctomycetota bacterium | reverse complement strand
ATTAAAAAACATACGCAACTCCACGGATGATCCACAATGCGAGCAAAGTTCCTCGCAATGATCGAGCGTTTCCAAGGTTCAGTCACGACTGTTCCTTGACGCAGCGATGATCTCGTCTTTGGTAACGATGCCGTCGCGGTTCGAGTCAAATCGATCGAAGGAATAATCGCGAATAATCTGCGGTGCTTCGTTAATGGGTTCTACGGATTTCTCCCATGCATATTCAGGTGATGAGAGCAGTACTCGGGGGCGGCTCAGTGTCCAAGGGTTTTCCATCGGGGCGAGAATAATTGCGCGCCGCCTCGGCTCTTGATACCGGAACGCCGCGGATCGACGGCAGCTGGTGCTCATGACCACAGCCGGGACACGGCTGCGGGTTGTCAGCATTTCGAAAGTACTGATGCAGGATCCGGCAATTCTCACACTGCACAAACACATAACGCAGCGGATTGAATTCCTTGATCGCAGCCTCCGCCGACTGATCGCCGAAAAACAAGTGCCACTCGTCAAAGATATCTTCGGACAGCGTCAGCCGCTTCCGACATCTGGTGCATTCATAATGATCCCGGACTCGGCACTTCCGGGGATTGACAATTCCGTGACAGTGAGGGCAGGCAACACCGGTGTGGCTCGACCGGACTCCCCTTCGTGATTCCATTACAGACCGGAATAGTGTTCCCGAATCGAGCATTGATTCCGGACATTTGGCCAGATGCTGGCAGCCAGGACAGACAACCGCCCGGCCGGCATTCCTGGAACCGACTCGCATGACTTTCCCGCAGCGGCATCGAAATGAAATGCTGCCGGCCATGCCGGTTTCCGCATTCCTGATACGATGACTGACTCGCTCAGCGGCCGCCACGATCTGCTGATACAGATACATCGGATCGGTAGGCTTCGTAAGGTAAGCATCTGCCCCCGCCCACATCGCCAGATTTCTTGCCTCGTCCAGCCGGACTTCGGTGAAAATGATGACGGAGATCCGGCATTCCATCTTTTTCAGCCACGAACACAACTCAAAACCCGTCTCCAGCGGCAGCAGCAATTCCATGATGACGCATTGGGGCTTGTACCTGCTGATCAGTCCTCGAGCCTGACCACAATTGGCTGCTTCAAAAACAGTCCATCCTGCGCTGCGGAGATATTCACCGACAGGGACTGTGATTCCTGGAGCGTCAATCAGCACAACAGTCTTGATCAGACGTTGCCCGTCATACGCAATATGGATGCCGGAGCCTTCGGACACAGTGGTTGGGCCGGACAAAACGTCAGCGGTGAGCTGCAGGACTGCGAAACACCGGAACTTTCCGGTGCGTTACTCGGGAGTCTCATGCAATTTGTGAAGAACATGTGAATTCGAATCGGCAATCCTGAAACAGTACCTCCCTCGGGATTAACAGAGACTTAACAATTTGCGTTCATCATCACACGAATTGTCTTGTCGGCTCGGACTCGACTCCGCAGGGCTTCGTTTGGCAGGCACTGGATTCCTTTGAAAATGGCAGCAGGGATTCTGAATCCCGAGTTCCTGATTGGCGCGTCTCTGGCCGACGACCGATTCAAGGTTGTGGCCCGAGTCGGTGCGGGCAGCATGGCTGTTGTGTACCGTGCGTATGACCACCGTCTGGAAACAGACGTCGTCGTCAAGGTTCCGAAGAAGCAGAAGCTGGAAGATCCCGGACTCCGTGAGCGTTTTCGCCGTGAGAGCCGGCTGCTCGTCCAACTGCAGCACCCCCATATTGTACGGATTCTGGATGTCGGACTTCATGTCAATGTGCCGTTTGTCGTGATGCAGTATCTGTCGGGCGGCTGCCTGCTCGACCGGATGCAGAACCGCAACGGCGAGCCCAGGGCGATGTCAGTTGATTCGATCCGAACGTGGCTTCTGGAGGTCGCAAAAGCCCTCGACTTTGCTCATCAGCGACAGGTCGTGCATCGCGACGTCAAGCCCGCCAATATTCTGTTCGACGAAGCCGGCAATGCGTTTCTGAGTGACTTCGGCCTGACGAAAATGCTGTATGGTGAACCAGACGAAGATTCCGCCGACGAAACGGCGGCCGGGTTCGTTGTGGGAACTCCCAACTTCGTGGCCCCGGAGATTGTCCTGGGGGCTGACTATGGCG
>JANNGQ010001158.1:0-10762 GCA_031403975.1 Planctomycetota bacterium | reverse complement strand
GACGATTGGAGGCGGGCAGCCGGGTGCTCGAAACGTCATCAACGTCGGCACCAGCGGCTATGGCACAGGAGTTTGGCTGCAGGGGAATTTCAACACCAATGCGAGCGTCAAAGTTCAGGGCAACTATATCGGAGTCGATCCGACAGGGAGCTTCCGCGTGGGCAACAACACGGGGATTCTACTGGACCATATCGGCGGTGTCGTCATGGGTACCGACAGCGACGGCGTCAATGATGCTTCCGAAGGAAACGTGATCTCCGGCAATGCAACCGGCATCCGGTTCAACGGAGGCCCCACCGAAACGAATAGTGTCATCGCCGGTAACATGATCGGGGCCGATTCAACGGGTACCCGAGTCATCGGTAATACAATCGACGGTATCCGATTGCACGGCGGTGTGGCTGGTCAGTCAGGCAATCGGATTGGCACGAATGCCGACACCGTCAACGACGCAAACGAGCGCAACGTGATTGTCGGAAGCGGCAATGCGGGCATTTTCACGAACAGCGGCAGCGGCAGCATCTCTGTTCAGGGTAACGCCATCGGAACAGATCTGTCCGGAACGCTTTCGCTTCCGAATACATACGGGATCTATGTCAACTCTGACTTTTCAACGGCCCTGGCAATCGGAGGGCCGCTGTCGAGCCAGTCCAATATCATCGCCAACAGCACCATTACCGGCCTGCGACTGGCAGATTCGGCCCCAAACAGCAGTACTTATGTCAACAACGTCTACTTCGGCAACCTGTTTCTGGGGATTGATTCCGGAAATGCCGGGGGAACGATTAACGACATACCAGACATTGATGACGTCCTGAACTATCCGGTGGTGACTTCGACTCAGATCGTCGGCAACGAAATGATCGTCGAAGGAACGATGCCGGTCGGGAAGACGGTCGAACTCTACATTTCCGCTCCAACTGCGAATGGAATTGGTCAGGGACGGCAGCGACTGGCATCGGTGCTCGATGATTCTCCGGCGGACGAAAACGCGACGGCGGGACAGTTCCGCGTGCGGATTCTCTTAGCACACGGCGTGAATCACGGGACTCCGCTGACAGCACTCACGATCGGGTCAACGTCGGAGTTCAGTCCGATTGTGTTTGCCGGCGAAGTCGGCAGCCTGCTGGCTCCACAGATCATCACCAGCACAACAACTCACTTCCTGGAGAGCGGTGATTCGATCAGTGTGCCCGGCAGTTTCTATGACCCGGATTCCGTCAGCTGGGACGCAACTGTCGACTACGGTGACGGTTCTGGTATCCAGCCGCTGGACCTGGCATCAGATAATACATTCGTACTCAGTCACACCTATTCAGCGATCGGAAGCTTTGGAGTCGAGGTCACGATTCGGGATACCAGTCTCATCGAGGCGACTCAGTCATTTCTGGTTGTTGTACAGAATCAGGCACCCACGGCGACATTCAATCAGTTCACGATCACAAGTCCTGCCAGCGAAGGTCAGACCGTGACTCTGACCGGCGAGTTTGAAGACGACATTCAGACACACACGGTGACGGTCGACTGGGGTGACGGATCTGTTCAGACGCTGCCTGCTTTGCCGCCGGGCGTCGGGTTCTTTACCGCAGTACATTCCTACGCAGACGACGCGAACTCCGAAGGCACTGCGACGGCGGCGGACGTGTTTCGAGTCCTGGTGACAATCGACGACGGTACCGCCAGTGCGACAACGCCTGTCGGCCTGTTCCTCGAGGAGATTCGAAATGTTCGGCCAGGTGGACTGAATGTGTCGTTCGGCCCGACAACGCGGCTTGAGGGCGAGTCTGTCACTTTGAGTGGCTCGTTTGCTGATCCGGGAATCCTGGATACTCACGAAGTTCTCGTTGACTGGGGTGACGGCACTCAGTCGATCGTGACACTGCCGGTCGGGTCAAGAACCTTTGCGGGACTGCCGGGACTGACTCATTTGTACGCCGATGACCCGGCGCTCGGGGCAGACGAATACCGAATCAAAGTGTCGGTGGCTGACGATGACGAACCGGAGCAGCCGACGACGGTCGAACAGGTGGTCACAGTGGACAATGTCGTACCGTATTCGATGTCGGTTGTTGTGACTCCGACCGCGGCGTCCGAGAACGACACGGTGCAGCTATCGGGTTCATTCGTCGATCCGGGAGTTTTTGATGCTCATCAGGTCATTGTCCAATGGGGTGACGGAAGCGCTCCATCGACAGTCAATCTGGCGGCGGGCGTGACGTCGTTCAGCGGCCTGGAGCATCAATATCTGGACAATGCTTCAGGGGGCGGGAATTATCCGATCACAGTCCTCGTGTCCGACAGCGACGATCCCGCCCTGACGGGAATGGGTTCCGCAACGGTCAACGTTTTCAACGTCGCGCCGGTACTCGGCAGCCTGACACTGTCTTCCGGTGGCGGAATCATCAACGAGGGCGACTCGATCACGATCTCCGGAAGTTACTCGGATCAGTCAACGGCAGATCGTCACGTTGTGTTCGTCAACTGGGGTGATGGATTCGTGACCGAGGCCACTGTGGACTCCTTCACGCGGTCGTTCACGGCGACACATCAGTATGGTGACAACGGAACCGGGATTGCTCCGCTTCCGTACCCGCTCACCGGGTCGGGAACGGCCTTTACAATTACAGTTACCGTTCGGGATGACGATGGTCAGCAAAGCTCGGCCAGTGCATTGCAGCATGTGGAAAACGTGGCTCCGATGATCGAGATCGCGCCGGATGAGTTGAACAATGATCCGAACCTCATCCTGCTGAATGCCCTGTCGACAGACGTGGGGTATCTGGACACGGTGTCGGTCGACTGGAGTGCATTCCCGGTGGGTGTGTCTGGAGCACCGGCTCAGCTGGGTACCGGAATGTCATTCAACGTCGACCGGTCCCACTATCCGTCAGCAATCTGGCGCGTGACGTCCACGGCGACGGATGATGACGGTGGAACATCGACAGTGTCCACATCGCTGCTCGTGGGCACGGCTGCGCCTGACATAATTCCGATCACCGACGCCACGTTCGCGGCTGCCGGCACAGACAGTCTGATTGTTCTCGGGATGGGCGGTGACGACGTGATTGACGGGTCGCTTGTGTTCAGCCCGACTCACCAGCTGGTTCTGGATGGCGGCGCAGGGATCGACAACCTGTATGGCGGAAAGGGCGATGACATTTACTATTTGTGGCGTGGCGATGACAGTGCGAACGTGCCGGGACCTGTCGTGCCGTCGCCGGTCACGCTCGGTAACGACACCTATCGTCTGTCACCCAACAGCACGCTGACAGTCATTGACTCGTCGGGGCAGAACGCGCTCGATTTTGGACTGGCAGACTTCGGTATCACGTTTGATCTGAGCCTGGTTTCTACGACATCTCTCGTGACACAGGACGTCGCCCCGGTGACAGATCCGAGTTTGCACTATGTCCGGACGCAGGGATCGTTCACGAGACTGTTCGGCAGCAAATTCGGGGATTGGATGACGGCATCGGCAGGCTCAACGGTTTCCGGTGGTGATGGTGCCGATCTTCTGTTTGCGGGCAGTGGCGCGGATGGATCGACGCTGCGAGGCGAGGACGGCTCGGACGTGCTGAATACGACCGGCACGATTGCCGGACTGACATTCTCCGGTGGTGCCGATGACGACGTGTTCAACAATGCGGCCACAATCCTGTTGTCTCTCAACTTCGGCGGTGATGACGGCATCGACAATCTGTTCAACAGCGGTTCAATTGCCGCGCTGACATTTGGCGGCGGGGCCGACGACGACGTCCTGACCAATCTGACTCATGCGTCGATCTCGTCATTGAATTTCGGCGGTGATGACGGATCGGACAATCTCTTTAACCACGGCACCGTTTCTTCGCTGACGTTCGGCGGCGGCGCTGATGACGATGCGTTGCGGAACTTCGGCTCGATCGGATCGCTGACCTTTGGCGGGGGTGCAGACGACGACATTCTGGAGAACGTCGGAACGATCACCGCGACACTGAATTTCGGCGGTGACGATGGTGCCGACAGTCTGCTCAACGTGGGAACCGTGTCGTCGCTGATCTTCCGCGGCGGTGCGGATGATGACGTCTTCGAAAATCGCGGGGCTGTGACAATCGGCCTGAATTTCGGCGGCGACGACGGTGCGGACAATCTGCTGAATTTCGGCACAGTCACTGGCCTGACGTTCGGCGGAGGTGCCGACGATGATGTCCTGCAAAACGGTCAGGGAGGCACGATCTCCGGATTGATCTTCACGGGCGGTGCGGACGACGACACGCTGATCAACCTCGGTGCCATTACAGGCTCGTTGAACTTCGGCGGCGACGACGGCACTGATTCGCTGATTAATAACGGCACGATACAGGGTCTCGTCTTCAAGGGAGGTGCCGATGATGACATTCTGCAGAATCTGACCGGGCGGACAATCATCAGCCTGAATTTCGGCGGTGACGACGGCACCGACCAGCTCTTCAACGCCGGCACAATTTCCACACTGAGCTTCACCGGTGGCGCGGACGATGACGTACTGGAGAACGGCCCCGAGGCGTCGATTGCCGGCCTGACGTTCGCTGGCGGTGCCGACGACGATGTCTTGCGGAACTTCGGTGGCATCACGGGAGTGCTCAACTTCGGCGGCGACGACGGCGCAGACGGACTGATCAATGCCGGAACGATTTCGGCTTTGATCTTTACCGGTGGTGCAGATGACGACATTCTGGAAGGCCGAGCGGGGTCTTCCATCGCCACACTGAACTTCGGCGGCGACGACGGAATCGACGCGCTGCTGAACGCGGGCACAATCACCACGCTGACCTTCCGCGGCGGTGCGGATGATGACATTCTGCAGAACAACGGTGGCGGCCATGTCGCTACGCTGACTTTTGGCGGTGACGACGGCACGGACTCGCTGCTCAACCTCGGCACCGTGACGACGCTGGTGTTCACGGGTGGTGCCGACGGTGACCGGATCGAGAATGCTGCTGGCAGTTCGATTGATTCGCTGACGTTCTTCGGCGGCGGTTCGACGACGTTCCCGCTTCTGATTGCCGGCGATGACGGGGCGGATTCCCTGATCAATCGCGGCTCCATCGGGGGTCTGACATTTGAGGGCGGCGCGGATGACGATGTGCTGGCGAACTACGGCACAGTCACCGTGTCCCTGAACTTCGGTGGTGATGATGGTGCCGATGTGCTGGCCAATGCCGGAACGGTCGCAGCACTCACTTTCACCGGCGGTGCAGATGATGACGTGCTGCTGAATCTCGGTCAGGTCACGTCGCTGACATTTCTCGGAGGCGCCGACAACGACGTACTCCAGAACGGTGGTTCGGGGATCTCGCTGCTGACCTTCGAGGGCGGTGCGGATGATGACGTGCTGATCAACACGGGCAGCAGTATCGCTGCACTTACGTTCCTCGGCGGATCGGATGATGATTTGCTGATCAGCAACGGTCAGTTGATCGGCACAATCAACTTCAACGGCGATACCGGAAATGACACGCTGGTCGTCCGCGGCTCAGGGACTGGCCTTCCCGGTTCTCTGATCTCGTTCAGCGGTGGTGCCGGAATCGACGCATTTGAAAACAACGCGTTTGGGTTTGCCGAGATCACGTTTACCGGCGGATTTGATGACGATGCCCTCCTGAACAACGCTCCGAATCTCGCGTCGCTCAATTTCGGTGGTGATGAAGGTAACGACGTATTCGTCAATCACGGCGGCTCCATCATCTCCCTGACGTTCACCGGCGGAGCGGACGACGACACGCTGGTCAACGACGGGTCCGGATTGGTGTCGCTCATCTTCAACGCAGGCGCCGATGACGGCAGTGACCTTCTGATCAACGATTGTCATCTGATCACGACACTGACATTCAACGGTGGTGCAGATGACGACATCATTGTGAACCGCGGCAGCCAGCTGACAACCGTCACGTTCAATGGCGGCGCCGATGATGACGCGCTGATCAACGACGGCCCAGTGATCGGCACGCTGACCTTCAATGGGGGAGCGGACGACGACCATTTGTGGAATCGCAAGTCCGGTGTGGAGCTGAACCAGCTTGTGTTCACCGGTGACAGCGGCGTCGATGTGCTGATCAACGACGCGGCGGGAATTGTATCTATCACGTTCACGGGCGGTGCGGATGATGATGCCCTGCAGAACAACGGTTCGGTGGCCACGCTGACCTTCAGCGGCGGTGCAGACGATGATTCGCTGGTCAACACGGGCAGCGTGGTTGCACTCACATTCGGCGGCGGAGCGGACGATGACACACTGGTCAATCGCGGCCAGCTGATCGGCACACTGAATTTCGGCGGTGATGACGGTGCGGATTCACTGTACAACCTGGGCACCGTGACGCAGTTGACGTTTGAAGGCGGTGCCGATGACGACGTCCTGCAGAACAACGCGGCCGTGGTCTCACTGACTTTCTTTGGTCAGGCAAACGGTCCGGCAACATCAGATGATGGTGCCGACACGCTGGTGAATAATGCGGCTGTCGCAACTCTGGTATTCTTCGGCGGAGCGGACGACGACGTCCTGCAGAATAACGCGACCGTCGCGTCACTGACGTTCAGCGGCGGCGCGGATGATGACGTGCTGGTCAACAACGGCAGCGGGCTGTCGGCTCTGAACTTCGGGGGTGACGATGGGGCGGATTCGCTGATCAACAACGGCAGCAATATCGCGTCGCTGATCTACACCGGCGGTGCGGACGCCGACACGCTCCGAATTCAGGGCACTGACATTGAAAATGTCTCCTTCTTCGGCGGTCTCGGAAGCGATTCCTTCACCTGGAACGCGACCGGAACCTCGGCCTCACACATCGTATTTTCAGGCGAGGCCGGCGACGACTTTTTTGGCTGGCGCGGGGCGGCTGCGACAGGCGCCTTTGATGGCGGAATCGGGAACGACATCACGATGATCATCGGGGCCGGGGCTCTGTCCATGACGGGCGGTGATGGTGATGACATCTACCGCTTTGTGTCAAATCCGCTGGCCGATGTCACACTCAACGACTTCTGGTCCGGAGCAGGTGATCTGTCGAGCGACACACTGGACTTCAGCAGTTTCACGGGCGGAGCCGTCAGTCTCGATCTGCGTCTGATCAATGTCTGGCAGCCTCAGGGCACGGGTCAGCTGCGAATTCGACTGACCGACGGCATGGCCTTCGAAAACGTCGTTGGCACCAGCTTTGCCGACACGATTTATGGCAATCCGCGCAGCAACTACCTCGCTGGAGCGGATTTTGGCGAGCCGTTCAGCGGTCCGGTCGCCAATCCCCGAGGTGTCACCCAGTGGGTCTTCCTCGACTTTGACACACACACCAACACCGGCGGCACGGATGTCGGCGAGTACGTCTACGGCACGATCGAACGGGAGCAGATCCGCCAGCGAGTCGAAGCCGTCTATCGCGGTCCGAATGCCGGAGCGCCCTGGTTTGATCTGCGGGTCGTCACGTCACTGAGTCAGATTCCGGCGGCGTATTTCACCACCAGCCAGTACGCCACGATCGACTTCAACCAGACTCCGGAATCCGGACGAGCGGGCGGGCTGGCCAGCGAAATTGATCCCGGCAACGCCAATCTCGGCGGCAGTGCCGTGGTGCAGGTCAATGGACTGCTCGGCGGGATCATTACGACCGTCGATGGGGAAGCGGAAATTGAGGAAGATGCATCCAAGGGCGATTACACGGCGGTCAGCGACATTGAAGTCGGCGCTGCCAAGCCGGCAGCCACCAGCGACAACTTCGTCCGCCTGTCCGCCAAGGTTGCCGCTCACGAACTGGCGCACTTGTTGGGCCTGCGGCATCAGGACAGCTTCGGCCCGATCGGATCGGGCGTCCACGATCCTCCCGGATCCGCAGGTTACAAGCCGGTCTACACAGGTCCGTCCGGCGGATTTGAAACATTTGATCACATCATTGGTTCGCCCGCCTCGATCGGTTCGACCCGCTTTGACGATCTGAACAACTTGTTCTTCGGCGAACGGGAAGCGATCAAGCTGGCCTTTGCGAACAGCAGTCCGGCTGACACGACAGCGAATGAAACAACAGCTGTCCACAACACTCGTCTGGATGCGGTGTCGCTCAATCTGGTCACGCTCGCCGTTCCGAACACGCTGACCAGCGGCTTAAATCGGACAAAGGACTTTTTCGTGCAGATCACATCGATGCTGGGTCAGATTGACGCACCGATCAGCGGCAGTCGCAGTGAAAGCGACTGGTATTCATTCAGCGGGCAAGCCGGTGAACTGATCAATATCGATGTGCTCTCGAATTCGGTGCAGCGATTCAGCAGCGGAGCCGGCGGAGCGCTCAGGCCGGACGATTATGTGGACACGATCGTGCGTGTCTACAACTCGGCCGGTTCGCTCGTGCAGTACTATGACGGCCTGGCAGAAAACGATGATACATTCGAGCCGACGGATTCCAGCATCATTGACCTGATCCTGCCGGCGGACGGCACCTACTACATCGAAGTCGATACGTTCCACCGGTTCGGCGACGCGATCGGTGATCCGTCGCATCCGCAGAGTCCGCTGAATCCCGCCAACGCAGACAACATCCTGTCCCATGCGGACGTCGTGGAACGGTTCACCGACAGCGTCAATGACACGGATTCCGGCAGGTATCAGCTGCTGCTGTACAAGTTCCGAAAGGCCAGTTCGGAAGATGCCGTCGATACGCTGAAGGGCTTCGGAGGCACGGACATCATCAATGGTGGTGCGGGCGACAGCTTCGCTCTGGATTTCAGCCTCGGCAGTGCGGCGCTGACATTGGAAGGAACCACCTTCAGTCGCGCTGTCACAGTCGATGACCGAGCAGCTGTGGACTGGACGGGCAGCACGGTGGACTACGGAGACGGCTCCGGTCAAGTGCCGCTGTCCGTCGACAGTTCCGGCTCGTTCGCACTCAGCCACGCCTGGGCGGACAACGAAACGTATCTGGTCACCGTCTCGATTGTGGATGACATCGGTCAGTCTCTGATCCGCCAGTTGTCCGTCATCGTCGACAACGTCGACCCGGTTGCTTCGATCGAAAGTATCAGTGCCAATCGCAGCGAAGATGTGGTCATTGATTTCAGCGGAGCTGCAACCGATCCGGCCGGCAACAGTGATACACTGACCTACCTTTGGAACTTCGGAGACGGATCACCGGGCGTTTACGGCCGGAACACTGAGTACAGTTATCCCGACAACGGAACGTATGTCGTGATGCTGACGGTGAGTGACGACGACGGAGGCAATACTTCCACAACTCAGACCATAACCATCAGCAACATCGCTCCTGCCGCCTCACTTGCGGGACCGACAGCATCCACGGCCGGAACGGCCGTCACGATTCTGGCAACGGCATCCGATCCGGCCGGGACATTCGATCCGCTGACATACCAATGGACGATCACTCGCAACGGCAGCGCATACGCAGTTCAGTCCGGAGGCACCTCGTACTCCTTTACTCCGTCGCTGGGAGGAACATATGTGTTCAACCTGGTTGTTGATGACGGCGACGGGGCACAAACGTCTGCAACTCATACGCTGACCGTTACAGCCACTTCGACGAATGCGGCTCCGACGGTCGCGATCAGCGGACCGAACAGCGGTGTCCGGGGACATTCGATCACATACCAGTTTGTCGCGACTGATCCCGACGCGGCAGACCAGGCTGGACTCTTCACCTGGATCATCAGCTGGGGCGACGGCAGTGCAGTGCACACGCTGACGGGACCGGCCAATTTCTTTGTCAGTCATGTTTTTACAGCGACATTCGTCGGAAATGACCCGATCACAGCGACGGCGAAGGATGCCGCCAACAACACAAGCATTCTTACATCGAAAGCCGTGCAGATTCTGATCTGGCAGGTTCAGGAAGACGCGTTCGAACCCGGCAGTCAGATCCTGCTCGTTGGCGGCTCACTCGACGATGACCGCATCCGTCTGACTCGGCACAGTTCCGGGTCGGGCAGTTACTTCAAACTGCGAATTGATGACAACCAGAGCGATTACTGCGATGACGATTCCGAAGACGAATACACGGTTCGGATCTATACGGATCTGGACGGAATCTTCGTTCAGGGTCAGGCGGGTGACGATCGCATCGAGCTTCAGTCCGGACTCAGCATCTGGTCGATTCTGAACGGTGGCGACGGACACGATCGCATCACAGCAGGCCATGGCTCCAACATCCTGCTTGGCGGAAATGGAAATGACCGGCTCGATGGGAAAGACGGCCGCGATCTTCTGATTGGCGGCTCGGGGGCGGACCGGATCGATGGCGGCAAGGACGATGATCTCCTGGTTGCCGGTTACACTGCGCTGGACAACAATCGCGAAGCTCTGCTGGCGATCATGCGGGAATGGAAGAGCAGCGCCTCATTCACGACACGCCGTTCGCACCTGCTGGGAGCAGCTCCCGGCGGTTTGAACGGCGGATTCCTGTTCAAAGCATCCGGCACGGGCCGGACGGTCTTCGACGACAATGCCGTTGATGAGCTTTGGGGTGGCGAAGGCCGTGACTGGTTCCTGCTGAACATGAACAGCGCTGAGAACAGTCGAGTTGACAAGATCAAAGACTGGCGCAACGGCGACGAAGACGATGACATTAATCTGTTCTGATGCTCAGTTGTGAGGTTTCGGCTGTCGGCGGACCAGATCATGGACCTTCGGTCGCAGCGTGAAGATGACAAAGTCAATCTCTTATGATACGGCGTCGCATCATGGCTTTCTGGTAGCTGAGGTCGTGAGACTTCAGGTTCCCCGAACTCTCACGAGTCCGGCTAC
>JANNGQ010001157.1:0-17010 GCA_031403975.1 Planctomycetota bacterium | reverse complement strand
TTCAACCACGCCGGCGACCGGATGGCCAGCAGCGATTGGGGCGGCCAGACTCGGCTCTGGGACGCGGCCGCCGGCCGGACGCTGCTGACCATGCCCGGCTTCATCGGGTTGCAGTTCAGCTCGGACGACCGACTGCTCGGCCCGGAGTCGATCGGCGGCAATAGCCGGTTGTGGCGGTTGGCACGTGGCCAGGAACTGCGCGTGCTGCGCCCCCCCAGCGCGGACAGCCTGGACAACATTACCAGCCCTGTCGTCCATGGCGATGGCCGCGTGCTGGCCGCGGCCACCCGCGATCAGCTGTGCTTCTTCGACCTTGTCAGCGGGGAGGAACTGGCCTCGGCGCGGTTGCCGCGCGCGGGCGCGGCACGCCCCGCCTTCTTCGACCCACCTCACCTTCCTCAAAGCAGGCCGGATTGGAGGTCCAGCCAACGGGGGGATCAGTCCGGGGGGTGGATGACGGGCGGTTATGGCGGCCTGTGCCTTTGGCCCGCCCGGCAAGACACCGCTCGGCCCGAGGTCATGTGCATTGGCCCGCCTCAGCAAATCGCCGCCAACCCGGGGGGCAGCAGCTATTCCATTGGGGCAAGCGCCAGCGCGGACGGCCGCGTCGTAGCAGTGCCGCAGGGCAGTTCGACCTTGGTCCTGCACCGGGATTGCCCGGACCGTCGCGTGGTGCTCCGCCCGCAGGACGACGTGCGGTTTTCCGCGGTCAGCCCCGACGGCCGCTGGGTGGTCACGTGCAGTTGGGGATCGGATGGCCGCTCCAAAACCATCCGGATTTGGGATGCCGACACCGGCTTGCCTGTCCACGATTTGGCGCAGGGTGCCTACACCTCCGCCAAGTTCAGTCCCGATGGCCACTGGCTGATGACTGCCGATTCCAGCGGCTCCCGGCAGTGGGCAGTCGGCGCCTGGCGGGAGGTGCGGCGCTTTGATCGCAGCGGATTCGTTTTCAGCCCGGATAGCCGATTGCTGGCAATCAACGACGTGTTCGGCGTGATCCGCTTGCTTGAGACCACCACGGGCCGCGAGGTGGCCCGGCTGACCGGCCCCGACCCGACGTGGTATGCACCGGCTTGCTATACTCCGGATGGGACTCGGCTCGTCGCCACCGATTCCGGCGAGACGGCGCTCTATGTCTGGGACCTGCGGTTGATCCGACAGCAATTGAAGGAGCTTGGACTGGATTGGGATTGGCCAGACTTCCTTCCGGCGGATCCCGATAGCGTCGCTGCCAAGCCGCGCCAGGTGGAAGTCCTCCTCGGGGATCTGACCGATCCCGCCTTGACCGCAGAGCAGAGGGCGCGACAGGCCATCGAGCGTGACCGCCCTTTGGTGGCTGCGGAGCCGAACAACGCTGAGGCTTGCAACAACCTGGCATGGGCCTACGCGACAGCCCCTGAGCCGCTGCGTGACGTAAAAGCCGCGCTGCCACTGGCCGAGAACGCGGTTCGACTGGCACCGAAGAACGCCGTCTACCGCAATACCCTGGGCGTGGTCTACTACCGTGCCGAGCGGTATCGCGAGGCAGTGGAGGTGCTCCGCGCCAATCTGGAAACTCAGGAGGATTGGGCTCTGGCCTCAGACTTGTACTTTCTGGCCATGAGCCATCACCAATTGGGCGAGACGACGCAGGCCAGGGACTATTACGAATTGGCGGTCCGCTGGTCGCCGACGGACCCACGCCTGACCGCGGACGTCGTGGAAGAGTTGGCCCAGTTCCGCGCCGAAGCCGCGGAGCGTTTGGGTGTGAAGAATGAGAAGCAGGACGGTTTGTAAACCGTCCTGCAAGAATCGAACCAAGTAAAGCGGCCGGTGAGGCCCTGACCGTCAAGAAAGTTCCTCACCGGCCCGGCACCGCCCCGGCGCTCGGTTTGCGCGCCGGGAACGTTGTCTCTCCATTCTAAAGCAGACCACAAGGAGATTCCCATGTCGATCCAGAACTTCTTCAAGTCAATGATGCCGGCTTCAACGCGGCGCGTGGCGGCCCGTCGCCCGCACTCCAGCAAGCGGAGTTCCTATCGTCCTGTGTTGGAGTGCCTGGAGGAGCGGACACTTCTGACGGCGTACGTCTTCGTGGACTTCGGTGACAACTTCCCGGGCGGGACTAGCCGGGTTCTCACGACAACGGTCGGCGCCATCCGCGACGTCGCGGCGGCCCAACGGGACAACAACAACCCCATTCCGAACACGGTCATCCAGGGGCCGCAACTCACGTTCGACGCGGTTCCTGGCATACCTTTCTCAAACCGCTACGCGGACACCACCGCCGTGAACTTCACACCGTTCGATAATTCCGCCGCCAATCGGGCCACTCTGCTGGCCAACGCGCGCCGGGCGTTCGCCTCCGTGGACGTGACCGTAGTTGGGCTGACCGTGACGGCGCAAACGCTGGCCGACGGCCGCGTCGTGGCCGGGGCCGCGAACATGGCCGGCGTGACCGCCACGCTCCGCGGGAACAACACGATCACTAAGGACGTTTATGTCATCTTCGCCACGCCGGCCATCGGCCCCAATAACGACAACCCAATCAACTTCTTCTTCGGCGGCTACGGCGGAATATCCCCGACAGGCACCGTCCAAGGCGAGACGACCGACCTGTCGGCCGCCTCCAACAGCCACGACGACCTCGTCCTGAGCTTTAGGAACGACGCCAACACCATCGTCCACGAGGCCGGCCACGCCCTCGGCCTGCAGCACGGCGTCACCACCGCCGCCCCGGCCAACTCGGCCATCAACAACCTCCTTCCCAGGTCGGAGGTGATGTCGTACATGGCCTCCAGCAATGAAACCTCAATATTCTTCTCCCGCTACCCGATGGTCCGCGGCGACGGCAACACCTCCAACAACGACCTTCTGGCACGGCGGGGCCAGCAGACACCTTTCGACCAGCTCCGCGTTGACCCTAACGTCGGCCAGAGAAGGAACCAGCACTACATCAGCGGCACCGGCGCGAACGACATCATCCGCATCACCAAGGGCGCCGGCAGCACGGCCGACGTTACCGTGTCGGCATTCAATGACACGAAATACAAGAAGCCCATCATCGTACCCGGCTCCTTCTTCATCCCCATCACCATTTACAGCTACACCGTCAACCTCGACCGCCCGCTGCTCATTCAGGCCGGACTCGGTGACGACCAGATCATCCTCGACGGCGACCTCGACAGGCAGATTACCGTGGACGGCGGCGAGGGCACGGACACGGACAGCGTTATCGTTGACGACGGCTCCGACTTCGCCACCTTCAGGTACACGGTGACGAACTCCACCGTCACCCGGAACACCGGATTCGAATTGACGTATCACAACATCGACGAGCTCAAGCTCGTCACCGGCCCAAACACGGCCTCACCTTCGACCGTGAACGTCGAGAGCACCGCGGCCGCGACGCCAGTATCCATTACGACGGGCAGCGGGAAGATCAACGTCAACGTCGGCAAGGCTGGCAGCGTGCGGGCCATCCGGGGCGACGTCACCATCTTCCCAACCGCCACCGGCAAGGCGGCGCTCAACGTGAATGCCTCCGCGGACAACGCCATCCTGCACGACACTGTCGTCGTGACCAACAGGGAGATTACGGGGTTGGCGCCGGCCACGATTGCATATAGCCGGCACAGACTCAGCGCGCTCACTATTAGCACTGGCTTTAATGGCAACACCATCACCGTCACGTCCACGCCCTCAGCGCCCGTCACGCTGAACACCGGCATCGACAGGGACGTCGTCAATGTCCGGGCCACGAATGGGCCGCTGACAGTGAATGGCCAAAGCGGCGCCGACGCCGTACAGGTGGGCCTGGCCGGCAGCGTGCAGGGCATCGGCGGCCCGCTGACCGTCACCAATTCCGTCGGCTACAGCGCGGTCAACGTTGACGATTCCGCCAATACGCTCGCGCGCACGGTGATCCTCTATAACAATGGCTCTTCCACGGTGATCAGCGGCTTGGCTCCGGGTGGAGATATCAACCTGGGCAGGTTCGATCTGAGTTCGCTGACGATCAGCGCCGGCTCCGGCGGCAACACCTTCAGAATCCATGACACGCTTCTGGGGTTCTTCGATGATGGCGAGAGCATTCGCCCCACCCTGACCTCGGTCAACACCGGTGCAGGACCCGATAACGTCACCGTAGGCGGCACCACCGGCGCGCTCGCCCTCGACGTCCAGGGCGCCCCGCAAGGAGCGAACCTCATCACCATCGGTTCGCCTACGGGCGGCCTCAACCCCATCAGCGGCGGGATCGACATCACCGGCCGCAGGAGTGTGGTGAACAGTCTCTCCATCAACGACGCCGCTTCGACCGTCAGCCGTGACTACGTTCTTGGTGCAAACTTCGTCCAGCGGTTCGACAAGGCTCGGATTGGCTACGAGAACATGTCCAGTCTTTCCCTGCAGGCGGGCGCGAAGAAGGACAACATCGTCGTCCAGGATACCATGCAAGTCGGGCCTGGCCGCAGCACCACGATTGCCCAGAGCGGCGGCGACGATGTGATCGATGTCAGCCGCACGACCGGGACGCTGATCATCAACGCGGGCGGCTACAGCAAGATCAACATCGGCAACGCCACCAGCTCGCTGGACAACATTCAAGGCGCGATCAGCGTGGTCCCGTCCGGTGCGGAGCTCGTCACCCTAACCCTCCACGACCAGGCGGCGACGACGCCGCAGCAGCTCGACGTTGCCGCGTTTGGTCTCGGGACCTTTTTCCGGCGGTCAGGTGCGGCCGACATATTTGCTCTGTACAACCCGCTCGTCAGCTTCTTCTGGTTCGGCGGCAGCGGCGGGAACATCGTTAACGTCAAAGCACAACCGGCGGCGCTGAGCATCTTCACTCTGGGGGGCGGCGGCGATGTTGTCAATGTCGGCACCGCTGCCGATAAGCTCTTTGATAACGGCGTTCTGAGCGTCATCGGCGGGGCGGGGACGGACCAAGTGCTCATCCGGGACCAGGGGACAACCTCTCCGCGACGCTACAACCTGGGCGTCAGCCAAGCTGGCGGCAGTGAATCCCTCGGCGCCATCACCGCGCGTCCGTTAGACAGCGTGGCGAACGTGATGCAAGTCCGCTACGAACATGTTGAATCGGTTACCCTCAACGCCGGCAGCGGCGGGAACCTCTTCAAGATCACCGGCACACCGGCGGCCACCTCTCTGATCCTCCACACCGGCACCGGCCCTGACACCGTCGATGTCGGCAGCAACGCCGTCTACCTCGACGAGGTCTTGGTCAGGCCGGCCAACTTGCTGGTGGACATTCGCGGCCCGCTCACGCTCGACGGGCAAGGCGGCCAAGACCAGGTCACCTTCAACGACCAGGGCACGAGGACGCTAGAAAACTTCTCTCTGACCGTGGACCAGTTGAGGCGCGTGGAAGCGACCGGATTTTTTGACGACATGGCCCCCGTCTCGTTCCCGGGGTTCGAGGCGATTACGCTTAACGTGGGCAGCGGCGGCAGTACCGTCGTGGTGTATGGGAGTGCCGCCGGCAGCACCGTGACGGTCAACGGCTACGCAGGCAGCGGGGACCAGTTCGCGGTGGACGCCTCCAGCAACGCGATCCTCGGTCCGATCTTCCTTAACGGGCAGAGCGATGGCGATTTCGCCCAATACTACGACTTTGGGAACACCGCCGCGCACACCTACACGCTGACCTCTACCAGCGTCAACCGCGACAACCAGGCCCCCGTATTCACTAACGTCGGGACCATATTGTACTCGCCCATGGTGGGCGGCAACACAGTCAACGTGAACAGCGTGGCGCTCGGCGGGTCCTACAAAATCCAAGCCGCCACCGGCGATCATGTGACAGTCGGCAGCCTGGCCCCGGGCCTGGGCGGCACGCTCGCCGACATCCTCGCCCAGGTCGTGGTCGTCAGCTACACCTCCGATGATGTTGTCAGCGTGATCTTCGATGACTCCGGCAACACCGATACCACTGCCAAGCAAATCACCTTCAGCGGCTTCGACGCTGACGGTAACATCAGCCTCCTTGGGTTGAGGCCGATAGCGCTGTCGTGGAATCTGCCGTTGGCGTCGTCGGTTACCGTTCTGGGAGGTGCGGCCGATGAGACCTTCTCGATAACGCCCGTCGTGGCCGTCACTCCGCTTCGCATCGACGGCGGCGGCGGCGTGAACACGCTGGATTACTCCGGAGACGCGGAGTCCACGACCCTCCCCGGCCTCGTGAGCCGGTACAAGGGCGAGGGGGACTTCACCGATGCGGTCGGCGGAATTGACGGGACACCGCAAAATGGCGTGACCTTCGCCCAGGGCCAGGTTGGCCAAGCCTTCAGCTTCGACGGAGTCGATGACTACGTCGAGATTCCGGACAGTCCCAATCAAACGCCCGACTCGATCAGCATCGAGGCGTGGGTCAATCCCGATACGATTGCCGGCTACCAGGTCATTCTGTCGAAATATCAGTCCTCCGAGCCCGGGAACTACAGTTGGGTGTTCTCGAACTCCGGCGGCCGGATCGAATTCGGAGTCTACCAGGGCGACACTGGGCGCGTGATTCAAACCATCGATCCGGTCCTGACGGCGGGTGCTTGGCAGCACGTGGCCGGGACCTTCGACCTCGCCACGGGGGTCATGACGATTTACGTTGATGGCGTGGCGATTGACTCCGCGTTTCTTTCGGGACACGACGTTCCCATCACGGCCATCAATGACAGTACTAGCCCAGTGCGGATCGGCGCCCTCGTTAACGCTGACGGGGTCGTGTCGAATTATTGGGACGGCCGTATCGATGAGCCATCGCTTTACAGCCGTGCACTGAACGCCGCCGAGATTCAAGCTCTCGCCGCTGGTGGCACCGGCAACGCGATCGGAATCGTGGTCAACATTCCTCTGGGCACAGCCAGCTGGCTGACGGGCGGCATCGCCCGCATTCAGAACGTCGTCGGCAGTGCGGGCAACGACATCCTCGTCGGCAACGGCGGCAACGTGCTGAGCGGCAGTGCCGGCCGAGACCTGCTCATCGCCGGCGCTTATGCCAGCATCCTGAACGGCGGCGACGACGAAGACCTCCTGATCGGCGGCACGACCGACTACGACCGTAACGCCGCCGCGCTCATGGCCATCATGGCGGAATGGGCTCGCACGGATGCCGACTACGCCACCCGCGTCGCCAATCTCAGGAACGGCACGAACGGCGTGCCGATCCTGAATGCCACAACCGTCTATTCCAACGGTGGCGGCAACACGCTCAACGGAAATGCAGGACTGGATCTGTTCTTCGCCAACCTGGACCTGGATGCGCTGGACAGAGATCCATTGACCGAAGAGCTGCTGGCACTGTAGGGCGTCGTTCGACGGTCCCAGGTTTTCCTTGACGACCCCATCCAGCTCGGGGACTGTCGTTTTATTCGTAGGGTAGGCTTCAGCCTGCCGACATCATCGCGATCGTGGTGTTTTCTCGCTGAAACTGGCAGGCTGAAGCCTACCCTACGAAGTTTCGGCATTAAACCGGCAGTCCCCTCGTGTGGATGGTGAAGATGATGGACTGCTAGCCGTGCAACACCCCGCAGGGTCTTGTGATGAAACTTCGCCGCCGGACCGGAGACCTCCTGTCCCGCCGACTCGTTCGCGCCCTCGGCGCAGCGGATCGGGAAGGCTGGTCGAAAAGTGGGTCCCTTGACCAGAACAGCCGGGTGAATTCGCAAAGACTGCGGGAAAAACGCGCTCACTCCGAGGGCCGGAGCCGCACTAACCTGATGACGATCGGGCCAATTTCCAACAACTGACAGAGGAAGACGTTCCGTTGCCACAGACTGATGCGGAACCTGTCTCGGCCGCTTGTCAGGGAGACCTGGTGAGTTTCGGCCGGCTGTATGAACGGCATTACCGGATGGCGGTGGGGCTCGCATATAGCCGGCTGTCCGACCCGCATCTGGCGGAGGACGCTGCACAGGAAGCCTTTGCCGTCGCGGCACTGACACACGAAATCGTGCTCAACCCGAAAATCGATCCGAACGACTTCAGTCTTGATCCGCCGACGGACTTCGCATTCGAAAAGATGGCGAAACCAACTGTGACCGAGGACGAGATGATCGCCTACCTCGGAGCCGCCGCGAGGTTCAATGACAACCAATTCCCCGATTCGCCATACGACGTATTTGACCGTGACAAGTTCAACGCAGCGAGCCATAAGGAATTGACGGCTCGCACACCTGTCGAACAGGCGCTGATAGACATTCGCGACAAGATCATGATGCGGGAGATCTACCGGTCTCCGGTCAAACAGTTCGAGGAAGACCAGACCACCGCGAACAGTTCCCACTACGTCGGCTCTGACGTGACAGTGGGTCAGTCCGACCGCCTTGTCGGCTGGTACAAGCTCCGCAACGCGACAAAGTACCGCGCGGTTTACGGTGACCTCTCGATCAAAGACGTAACCGAGAGCGACCTGCCGCTGAACATTGAAAATTGACGAATCGACCAGTTTGCGAACTGGCTGAATAACGAGCTTTTCCGATTGACGTCGGGTGGTCCGCACAACGCGAGCCACCCGACGCTTTTCGTTTCCAGAAGCAACTCTCTGTCATGGCGCTTCCTGCTGATGCAGCAGTGCAATCGGATCACCGTCCGGAAGTTTGTCGGACGTCAACGCTACGAGTGTGGGCAAGTCCGCGCTGACGCTGAGGGTCAGAACCTCATTTCTGCCAAGATACTCGCCGGATCGCAAGTCGTAGGCATGTGACTCTTCCGGGAGATGTGCATCGATGGTAATTGTGCCCGCCAGGGATGTGTTATCCGCCGACTGCTGCAAGTCTTCGCCCATGCGGTAAGTGATATTTCGTTCGAAGGCGAGCAGCATTGCTGAGCCCAGTGAGTACCTCCAGACTTTGACTCGCGTATCTTCCGGAACGACAACAGCGGGCGGGAAATGCTTCAGCCACTGGCTCCTCAATTCAGACACCCATCCGGCAGTCTGTTCAGTTCCACCGCCTGCATCGGCATTCGCATAGGCCGCAGGCGAAGCATCGAAAGACAACGCTGACGGTCCTGACGCCGACCGCGAATTCCTCACAATCGCGCCCGATGCAGTGCCTGGAGAAATCAGGCCCGCAATTGCACCTTCCGCCCGAAGACGACCGTGCTCATCAAATAATCCGGCCTGTCCGTCGGCCAGCAGCGTACGGGGTGAATCTGTGTTCGCAAGGAACCGGCGAATTTCAACAGCCTCACGATCAGACAGCGCCCACGATTGAGGCAGCACAAGAGCCCGATACTTTGAAAGCTCACCCGATTCAATCTGCTGCGAACTCACAAACACCGGATCGTAGCCGGCATCCTCCAGCATCTTCAGCCAGCCATGGCGCACGCGCGCATGGCGATTGTGAGCGGACTCGTAACTGGAAAACCGCCGCAGCCAGGTGGACCCGTCCAGCGTGCTTTCCATCAGCCATGCCACCTGAATACTGGGCTGAGAATAGTGAATCGCAATGGGGTCCCGTTTGCGCTTCGCCTTGAGGAACAGAGCGGCCAGCGGTGAACGCATCTCATTCATCACCGGAGCCAGAGCCCTTGCTCTCGGAGTCAGCTGATACTCCGGCGAATTCCAGTCGATGCAGTCTTCGCTCCACCAGATAATGCAACCCTTGTCGCCGGACAACAGCAAATGCCACAGTCTGCGGCGGGCATCCACGGCGCTCTGTTCGCCGACCGTCGTCAGCATCGTGCGACCCGGCATGAATGAACCAAAGATCTCGCGCGCATCGCAGATGTCGTAGGGTTCAACCCAGTCCAGCGATTGCGACAGCCGCCAGAGATCATATCCGCCGAACGCCGCAGGCATCTGAGTTCCCTCAATGCCGACAGGGGTTGCCGGATCAATCTCGTGAGCTGTCTCTCTCAGATCATCCAGCATGCGAGCCAGTGATACATCCATATATGTCCGATGATCGGCCCAGGGTGAAAAGTTCCAGGCTGTCGGTGACTGGCGAGCCTCGAGCGGTTCGAATTTTAGTTGCTGGACGGCGTGCCAGTCCGGTTTCCCGCGAGGATTCGCTTCTCCGCTGGCCATCCGATGCTTGATGCGATCTGTCGTGAAAGGCCGGACGTCGTCCCAGTTCGCAAACGACGTCTCCCATTGCGCGTTCAGTTTCTCCAAAGATCCGTATTGCTCCTTCAGCCACGTTCGAAATGCCCCGAGCGCGAGCGGGCTGAAATCGTAGTCAAACGGGTTCGCCGAGATCGTCACGCTCAGCTCATCACGGATGTCATACAGCAACGGCGCGTGCAGCATGTTCTTGCGCACCAGATGCTGCATCTGTTTCTTCGCCATGGACTGCCACGCGGGATCGTCGAGACAATAGTCGCGGACGCACTGCACCTCATTGCGGTCATTCTTCCACTGTGTTACGAACGCGTCCCAGTCGGTCACCTTGCTGCTGAATTTCAGACACAGCCCGCGGTTGATCATGTTTTCGACGTAATACGGCATCTTTGAATCCAGCAGCGGCTGCGGATCGCCATCGCTGTAAACCATCCCGGCCGAGACGCCCATCTCACGCAACCGTTGAAAATACAGCGGATATTTGTCCGGCTGCTTCGATGCTGAATCGCCCGTCCACATGATCACCTGGTATTCAGGCCAGTCCCGCGGAAAGGGCTGCTGTGCAGGGCAATCACAACAGAATGCTGCAGAGATGAGTAGGAATGTAGTCGGAAATCGCATGGGGGTTTCTTTCGCGGCGAGGGCATTCATCTCTTCCCACCACTGGGTTCACCCCGAATGGAGTGCACTTAACGTCAGCCGAACGCGCTAGCGTCGGGCTTTTGCTCAAGACACGCCGGAGATTTCGGGCCCGCAGCTAGCGCTGTCGGCTGATTTCAGACTTAAGTCGCGAAGTCTGGAAGTACGTGACGCCAAGTGCAAGCACGGCGATCGACCGCAACAAGCCGCCTGAGCTGCGAGATCCTACACGCGATGTTAGACTTTTCTGATCCGTCGAAGCTGCTGTCTCTTTATGTTCCGGATGATTTTCACATGCGCACTCGACTCATTCTGATCCTCGTGTCTTTGTCTCTCGCGGTGAATACATCAGTTGCTCAGGACGAAGCATGGCCAAAGTCCGCTGCGGAGGCTGCGTCACTGCTGGGAACCGGCATCAATCTTGGGAACATGCTTGAGGCTCCCAATGAAGGTGACTGGGGAGTCCGTTTCGAGGACGACTATGCGGCCATCATCCGCAAAGCCGGGTTTCAGCATGTGCGTCTTCCGGTCAAGTGGTCGGCACATGCCGAAAAGACGGCTCCGTTCACCATCGAGCCCGCGTTCATCGATCGAGTCAGACACATTCTCAGTGTCTGCCTGAAGAACGATCTTCGAGTCGTCCTCAACATGCACCATTACGACGAAATTCATGATGATCCTCATGGCCAGGAAGCACCCTTCGTCGCACTGTGGGCTCAGATCAGTGCGCATTTTTCTGACCAGCCGCCAGGCGTCACGTTCGAGCTGTTGAACGAGCCTCACGGGAAGTTCACGACCGCCGACTGGAACACAATGTTTCCGAAAGCGCTAAAACATGTCCGGGACCGGAATCCGCATCGTCCAGTGATCATCGGAGCTGCCATGTGGAATTCATTCAGTGAACTTCCGAAGCTCACGCTTCCGGAGGATGATCAGATGCTCATCGCTACGTTTCACTATTACCTGCCGTTCGAATTCACTCATCAGGCGGCCGATTTTCTCGGAAAAGACATGCCTCCCGGCGGTCGCAGTTTTCCCGAGGATGATGGCGAACGGGCTATGCTGGCAGAGCATTTTCAGAAAGTTGCTGACTGGTCAAAGAATTCCGGACGACCGGTCTACCTTGGCGAATTCGGAAGTTACCACAGAGCCGCGATGAAAGACCGAGTCCGGTGGACTCGCGAAGTCGCGGGCCTCGCACGCACACACAACTTCAGCACCGCTTACTGGGAATTCTGCTCGGGCTTCGGTGTCTTCGATCCGGAGACGAAGGAATGGCGAACTCCGCTGAAAGACGCGCTGCTATCAGCCGGCACGCGCTAGCGTCCGGTTTCTTCAGCCATCTCCGGAAACTGATCTGCAGAAAATCCTACGTGGCCCGTACGTTGCCGAACATTTCGATCTGCAGGCGGGATGAGAAATTGAATCCACGGCGGCGGGCTGTTTCGCGCAGCCAGTCAGACTTCTCGGCCAGCTGTCCTCGGGTCCTTGCCTGAGGCATCAGCCAGACGATGTCCGAATTCACCTCCGGAAAGTGAGTGAGCCATTCAGCTACTTCCTCGACATCGCCGGGCAGGTCAATCACGAACTTCAGAATGCAATGGAACCGACTCAGCAGCGAACGGATGACTTCCGGACGAAAGCGCGCCTGTTCGTGGCGGTCGTGCCAGACTGCGTCGTCGGGCACGGAATTGCTCAGTTTCGGGCTGATAGCCATCAGGTCACAATCGACCGGCTGATCCACCGTTCCGGCGGTTTCGATAGTGATACGCCTGCCAAGCTGACGGAATCGCCGGGACAGGGGCACGAGTTCAGGGATCAGCATAGGCTCGCCGCCTGTGAGCACAACATCCGGGGCCGGGCTGTCAGCGACGCGCCGGGCCAATTCGTCAATCGACCACGCGGAGCCTTCGGGTTTCCAGGATGTGTACGGGGTGTCACAGAACCAGCAGCGCAGATTGCATCCTGAGGTCCGGATGAACAGGGACGAGGTCCCGGCCCAAGGGCCTTCTCCCTGGATGGATTCGAAAACTTCTGCAATCTGCACGGTGGTTATCAGCCGGCACGCGCTAGCGTCCGGTTTCCTGGCGATTTCGACGAAACCGGACGCTAGCGCGTGCCGGCTGATTTTCAAAGTGGCCGCAGGATACCGCCGCTGCCGCCCGGATGCTGCCGTTCCGAACGAGATTGACTGCTGAGACCACGGATTTCCGAGAATTCTCGTAACGATGTGCCACCGATTCTTGCCTCGGCGGCGATCCCATTAGACTGCCCCGTGTCTGCCGAGTCGCAGCCTGTGCTGTGCTCCGGCAGAAACGTCACTCCGTCCTCGATTAAAAGCAAGCGGCAGTCAACGATTCCTGAATTCAGCGATCGAAACGACCGCCGAGCCAGAACGCACACCTTTAACAGAACACGATCGATGCACACATCAGTTCTTGTGAATCAGCTGAAGCCGTCCGAAACTCTTGCCGCTGCCGCCAAGGCTCGTGAATTGCGGGCCAAAGGGATCGACGTACTCGAATTCACGGTCGGCGAACCCGACTTCATCACGCCGCAACACATCCGCGAAGCCGCAAAGACGGCGATGGATGCCGGACATACGCGATATACGGCAGCCACAGGAATTCAGGAGCTGAAGCAGGCAATCTGCGATGCTTTCAAACGCGACCACGGAGTCAGTTACAAGCCGTCGGAAGTGACGATCTCCAACGGGGCCAAGCATTGCCTGCATAACGTGCTCGTCGCATGCTGCGAACCCGGCGATGAAGTCATTATTCCGACTCCGTACTGGGTCAGCTATTCCGCACTGGTTGAACTGGTCGGGGCAAAGCCGGTGCTGGTGGAGACTGTCGAGAAGGACGGATTCTTCCTCTCACCTGATCAACTGCGCAAAGCCATCACACCGAAGACGCGGCTGCTGATGCTGAATAGTCCGAGCAATCCGACCGGGGGTGTGTATCCGCTGGATGTGCTCGAAGGGCTTGCCCGAGTCGCCGTGGAAAAAGACCTGACTGTGCTGTCGGATGAGATCTACGAAAAACTGATCTACCGTGGTCACTCGTTCCGATCGTTTGCGTCCTTCGGTGAAGATGTAAAGAAACGAACGGTGATCGTGAACGGAGTCAGCAAGGCGTACGCGATGACCGGCTGGCGCATCGGCTGGACTCTGGCACCGGAAAACGTCAGTGGCGCGATCAACAAACTGCAGAGTCAGCAGACATCCAACCCTTGCAGCGTCAGTCAGTATGCTGCACTTGCGGCTCTTAACGGGCCTCAACAGTGCGTGGCTGATATGTGCCAGGAATTCGCCGCGCGGCGGGACTATGTCGTGGCACGACTTCGAGCGATGCAGGGGCTGACGTTTGCCGAACCGGGAGGAGCGTTCTACGTTTTCTTCAATGTCAGCAGTCATTTCGGTCGCCCGCTTGCCGGTGGCCCTGCCGTCAACAACGCCACCGACTTCTGCACGTCTCTGCTGGAACGAGCCCACGTCGCGCTCGTCAGCGGCGATGCCTTCGGTGCCCCAGGTTACGTCCGCCTCAGCTTCGCTGCCGCCATGGAAACTCTGCGACGAGGCCTGGATGCGATTGAGGAATTCATTGCGTGAAGGCCGGTTGAGCTGAGAATTCGAGTTCAGCACACGCTGGCACTGCCTGCCACAAATTCGTGAATTCCTGGCAACCGCAGGCAGGTTCTCTCAGACAATGGCAAAGTTCGGCGACAGGCATCAATCTGTGCGGCGCGCCGCGGCAATCTGAAACCCAGCCGAAACAAAGTGTTCGGGCAACGCAGAAGCGATGTGAGACTCAACGGATGTCCAGGCCTCCTTCCAATCCGATCATGAAGCGAATTGAGAAGCTGGAAGGGCTCTGGACGGCGTTTATCGAGCAGCCCGAAGCCAGAATCCTGCGCTGGTTTGTCGATGACGATTCGCTGCAGATGATCCAGCTGTTCGTTGATCTGCAGAGCGAACCGGTCAGCGAAATCCCCGATCTGTTCATTGAATTCAAGGTCCCGTTTGAGCAGCCGGCTGACTTTGCGGGCGGTTTGATCGGATCATTGCAGGAACAGTACAGCGCAAACCGCGAAACAATCATTGCAGACGGAATTCAGACGGACTGGGTGTGTCCGAAATGCTCGAGCGCTCCGCCGATCGCCGAATTGCTGAGCGTTTTGTCGTCGTTTCAAGTCAGCCATCAGGCTCTGGCGGAACATCTGGCGGTCGTGTTGTGGCCTGAAAAAACGCCTAAGGCAGAGTTGTGGCAACGTTGGCTGACCGAACTGGCCGCTCAGAACATTCCGTCCGGAGTGCGGTTCGTCATCGTCGACCGCAAACAGTTCCCGGCCCTGGACACGCTCGCAGAATCGCAACCGGAAAAAGTTGTCTCAATCGATCCGCAACTCGATATGCCGGCGGCCTATGAGCAGATCGTGTCGGAAGTTCCGGGCAACAGTCCTGGGCATGATTTCCGGAAGTACTTCGTCGCATTGACCAACGCCGCGGGCAGCGGTGATCTCGCGAAGGCCGAATCCACTGCCACGAAGGCAATCGCAGTGGCGACGAAGGAAAATTGGTTTTACCTCATCAGTGCGGCCCAGATGGCTCTCGGAGCGGCATACTTTGCTGCCGGAAAACTGGGCCCCACGATCGAGTGTTACCGTGCGGCGAACAAGGCCGTGGCCGGCAAGGAGGATGTGGCATCAAAAAAACTCGACGTGCCGACTCGCATGGCCGAAGGATCCGCTCTCATCGCGGCTGAGAAATACGGCGAGGCAGGTGAGGTTTTTCAGAACGCGGCGGTGGTCGCGGCCGGTTACGGCGAAACGACATCCGAACTGGAATGCTGGCGGATGGCGGGCTGGTGTCATGAAACAAACGGCCAGCCGGCTCTGAGCTGGGACTGCGGTGAGAAAGCTCTCGCCGTGGGAGCAAAGCTTGAAGTATCGGCGCGAGAGATGTCAACACTCCCGTACGTCGGGCAGATGATGATCCGGCTGGCGGATGCAGGGACTCAGAAGAAACGGAAACCGGAGATCGAAGATCAAATGGTCAGGCTGCTTGGTCCTGAATGGCCGGCCGCTCTCGTTACAGGAGCAACCTGAACATGCTTGCCGCAAAACACTTTGATCCGGTTGTCGGCATCGACATCCACATGATTCAGCCGCCGCCGCCGGCACCGCCGCTGCCGATCCCGCATCCGTTCGTCGGATTTCTGATTGATCCGGCGGACTATGTCCCCATCATCGGCTCGACCGTGCAGATCAATGGCATGCACCGGGCTCAGGCCGGGACGGCTGGAAAATGCGTCCCGCCGCATATCCCGATCGGCGGCGTCTGGGTGCCGCCGCCGCCCGGTAACGAATGCGAGATGTTCATGGGCAGCGCGACCGTCGAAGTCGACGGCGATGCCCAAAGCTATATGTCGCTGCCCGCGCTCAGTTGCCAGAGCATCGGGATGCCGTCGATTCCCCGCCTGTCGCCAAAGAAAAAAACCATCCCGAAATGTCTGCTGCTGCCGTTGTCGCTCGTCCTCCCGATCCCGGCCGGTCCACCGGTGATGATCGGTGGACCACCAACGATTTCGCTGATGGCACTGGGCATGAAGGCCGGTTTGGCCGGACTCGGGAAACTCGCGAAGGCGTTCAGAAAGCTGCAGAAAGGAACAGGCCGCATCGGACGCGCAATGGCAGCAGTCTCAAAGGCGCTCCGCGACAAGGTCAATAAACTCGGCATCCCGGAGGGTATTCGAAACAAAGTCAACCGAGCCATCTGCGCCGTGACTGGGCACCCGGTGGACATTGCAACCGGCAAAGTGTTTACAGATGCCGTGGACTTTGAACTTCCCGGTCCCTTGCCTCTCAAATGGGAACGCGTCTGGTTTTCGACGTCAGTATACAAGGGGCCGCTCGGCCTGGGTTGGCATCAGAGTTACGACTTGGCGCTGATCGAAGAAGACGGAGTTGTTGCCGTCCGAATGGCGGACGGCCGACCCGTAGGTTTCAATGCATTGTCAGAAGGCGAATCCGCGTTCGATCGTAAAGAGCGCCTGACGCTGCATCGAGATCGCGAAGGCTACGCCATCCGCGACACGAACGGACTCGCATGGCGGTTCGGTCGTGTGAGCTTCGACAGCAATGTCCAATCGCTCCTGCGAATTGAAAACCGAGTCGGCGACGGAATTGAATTCCGCTACGACAAATACGGTCATCTGGAACTGATAACCGACAGCGCCGGCCGGATGCTGCCCGTCCGCACGGACAGATCAGGACGAATCCTGGAAATCCGAGCCCGGCATCCCGACAAGGCC
>JANNGQ010001156.1:0-2031 GCA_031403975.1 Planctomycetota bacterium | reverse complement strand
GGACTGCTGTTTCATCCGGAAGTGACTCACACGGAGTTCGGAGGGAAACTGTTGGGCAATTTCGTCCGCAACATCTGCGGTTGTCAGGGCACCTGGCGAATCAGTTCGCTGATCGAGCAGCAGAAGGAACACGTTCGTCGGATCGTCGATACGGATCGTGTCATCTGTGGTCTGTCAGGCGGAGTTGATTCTTCTGTTGTGGCGGCATTGATTTCGGAAGCGATCGGCGATCAGTTGTCCTGCATATTTGTTGACAACGGCATGATGCGGAAGGACGAACGCCGGCAGGTCGAAGAACAGTTCTCAAGTCACTTCCGGACGGACCTGCATGTCGTGGATGCCTCCGAGAGGTTTCTCAGCGAACTGGCCGGAATCGTTGAGCCGCAGCAAAAGCGGAAGATCATCGGCAAAGTCTTCATTGACGTGTTTCGAGACGAAGCGAAGTCCATTCCGAACGCAAGATTTCTGGCTCAGGGAACGCTGTATCCGGACGTGATTGAATCCGGTGCGAACCCGGACGGCCCGGCAGCGACGATCAAATCCCATCACAACGTGGGCGGATTACCGGATGAACTCGGCTTCGAACTGATCGAACCGCTGCGGGATCTTTTCAAAGACGAAGTCCGCCGCATGGGACTGGAATTGGGCCTGCCGGAAAAAATGATATGGCGGCATCCGTTTCCCGGGCCGGGGCTCGCCGTGCGCTGTATCGGCGAGATTACAGAGGAGCGCCTTCGAGTGATCCGGGAGGCCGATGCGATTCTGATCGAAGAACTGCACATCGCAGGACTGTACCGCGAAGTCCAGCAGGCGTTTGTGGTGCTGCTTCCGGTGCAGTCTGTCGGTGTCATGGGCGACGACCGGACCTACGAGAACGTGGCCGCCATTCGGGCGGTGCAGACGGAGGATTTCATGACCGCCGACTGGTATCCGTTCCCGTACGATGTGCTGGCGAAAGTCTCGACACGCATCATCAATTCCGTTCGCGGCATCAACCGTGTCGTGTACGACGTCAGCTCGAAGCCGCCGGCCACGATCGAGTGGGAGTAAACGCGATCGTCATTTCGGCACGAGACGAACCCGGTTGCCGAAAGCGTCGAGATCCATTGCCTGCTCGTGGTTCGTCCGGATACGAAGACAGGGAATCGGGTTGCGGGCAATGACAGGGTAAGTGAACACCGTTGTTCCGGAACTTCGCGACAGTCCGGCGATGGTCGTTTTCTGTGATCCGGGAAAAATTCCGCCGGCGTTGAGCGCGAGCCCTGCACCGCCGACCTGAGTCGTCATCCGTACAAGCAGCAGCACCGGTTCACTGGAGTGCTCAAGGCACACGAAAGTCCCTTCGACGATCGGAGTGGTCCACTCAAACTCACCCGTTCGTCGGTTGACAGCACGGATTTCTTTTTGCGCCGGTTCGACATTCAGTCCGAACAGGGCCGGTGTCAGAATTGGCACCATCGCACCCGGATCGGGAATTTCAAGCACATAGAAGTTGGCCGCATCGGCAAACACCAGGACACGTTCGTGCTGCATCCTGGATGCGTCCGGTTTTCCCGGATTGCGGAAGCTCAGAGTCTGCATGCGACCGCTGTGCAGATCCACAACAAGCAGCGTTTCATCGTCGGTGACGCCGACCAGAGTTGATTCGTCGATGAACTGCGAGGACCGGACCCCCGGCAAACCGACGCGCCGAATCCGTTTCTGCGTTACCGGGTGAATCCAGTCAATGGCCTTGATACCTGTGTCCTCCGTCTTTTCAGTCCAAATGACGATCGCGTCGCCCGCGCTGCAGATGGCATGGGTCATCAGATTGAGCGAGGCTTCCCGCTGCTCCAGTTCTGCAAGATCGGGGAACAGACTGTTTTCGGGTTCTGCGTTGAGATTCGGCGACTTCGAATCAGCCTGACCGGGGCTCGGTGTGGGCAGATTTTCGCCGTCTGCCGGATTCAGCAGCAACGGCATCGGAGCCGTCAAGTTCATCACACAGACGGCGGAACGGCAGGCAATCACGAGCTGGACGGGAGTCACGTC
>JANNGQ010001155.1:0-1748 GCA_031403975.1 Planctomycetota bacterium | reverse complement strand
GCTGATTGGACAAAATCGCTACTTAGTTCTGCAGGAATTTTTAAAAGCGCAAAGGCAATCGGTTTGGTAATCGAACGGGTAACAATCATAGCTTTAGCGCAACGATAAATTTCTTTGGCTGTCTTTACACGAAAACGTTTTACAGATCCTCAAACAAATGATCGGGTTCATGAGGTTTCAATTCGTGACTGCGATAGACACCTGTCGCAACCGCCAATGCTCTCGCGCCGATGGCCCGGGCGCAGTGAATGTCAGCCGGAGTGTCTCCTATGACGCACGCGGAGTCACCGACAACCTGGCAATTCAGATGCTGCCGTACATTGACGAGGGCCTGCCGGGCGACATCGTCGCGGTGAGCATGATCATCACCGAATCCGCCGGAGGTGAAGTAGTGATCGATCTGAAAATGCCGGAGTTTGATCCAGGCACCCTCAGCGTAATTGCCGGTGAGCAGACTCAGGTGAACCTCCGGATTCGCGGCCAGCTGTTCCAATAACTCCCGAATTCCGGGCAGCAGGCCTCCTGTCATCGACTGCAGACAACCCGGCAGCCGCTCCAGATAGCTCAGCATGAATCTCCGCCGTTCCTGTGGCGAATCCTTCAGATCGTTTTTTTCGAAGATCTCAGCGGCGATCCCGCAGTCCGTCCGTCCTGATGTCAGCACGCCCTGAAATGGGACGTCGATCCGGAATTCTTCTTTCAGCGCCAACTCCATCGCCCTCTGCCCTGCCCCGCCTGTTCGGAGCATCGTGCCGTCGATGTCGAAAAACAAAATGTGCTCGGCCATGTGTTCCGCTGACTGTTACCCTGGAGAGTCTGATCGGGAACCGGAATACTATCCGGAAGTTCGGCAATTGACGATGGTCCTCACTCCTGCGAAGCCGTTCGACGTCAGTTGTGTTACCGTCAGGAACCTGACACGATTCACGGTCAGCAACGCGAGAGTGGCGAAATTGGCAGACGCGCTGGATTTAGGATCCTGTGCCTTAATCGGCGTGGGGGTTCAACTCCCCCCTCTCGCATTTCCTGCACGGTGTTGGCCGGGGGCTCGGCGTCGCAACATTATGCTTTCCTCAATCAAGAATCAGGTGGCCTTCTTCCGACAGTTCCGGCAGCGCTTTGAGACCACTGGGTCAATCGCCCCGAGCAGCCGATTCCTGGCACGATCGATGACTCGGTATCTCGCCGCACGAGATATTTCGAAGCCCGTCAGGATTCTGGAAATCGGCCCGGGAACGGGTCCGGTCACCGATGTCATCGTCCGGCTGATGCGTCTTGGCGACGTCTTCGACCTGGTGGAGCTGAATGAAGAGTTTGTGCGGATTCTCGGTCAGCGATTTGAAACCGAGTCTGCATGGGCAGCCGTGAAGACGCAGTCCACGATCCATCAGTTGCCGGTACAGGACTTTAATCCCTCCGAATCGTATGACTTCGTGATTTCCGGGCTGCCGTTGAACAACTTTCCCGCGGAACTCGTCACATCGATCGCTGACACCTACTTCCGCCTGCTCAGGCCGGGCGGAGTGCTCAGCTACTTTGAATACATGTACGTCCGTCCGATCCGCAAAGTGATCACGCGCGGAGCCGAAAAAGTCCGGATCACCTCGATCGACGCGACGCTGCAATCGCACTGCAACCGTCACCGAATCCGCCGCGACAGCATCTGGCTGAACATCCCCCCGGCCTGGGTTCAGCATCTGCGCAACAACAGCTGAAGATCGGCGTGCAAAGCGCTGCTGTAGCTGAGG
>JANNGQ010001154.1:0-1598 GCA_031403975.1 Planctomycetota bacterium | reverse complement strand
GATTCAGGATTCAGGATTCAGGATTCAGGATTCAGGATTCAGGATTCAGGATTCAGGACGCAGGACGCAGGACGCAGGCAGCAGGCAGCAAGTGTCGCGAACGGGGTGTTTTCCCATGGAGTTGCCATGGTCAGGCAGCGTTCCATGACTTGGTCCTGGGTCACGTGAGTGATTGGACTGTGGTCGGCATGAGTTCTGGCGGATCAGCCCGCGTGGCGCTGCGACCCCATCTGACTCAGGCGGTTGTACAGCGTCTTCAGAGCGATGCCCAGCTCCTTTGCGGCTCGTGGTTTGTCGCCTTCGTATTTGTCGAGTACCCGCAGAATCATGTCCTCTTCCATCTCACGCAGTGTTTTCGGCTCGACGCTGATGGTATGAGCGGCCAGCTGCACGGGAATCGCCGCCGGCTGCGATTGTGCCGGACCCGGCCCGCGAATGATGCTGCGGGGAAGATCTTCAGGGCGTATCACATTGCCGTCGGACAGAATCACGGCGTGCTCAAGAACATTGGCGAGTTCGCGGACATTGCCGGACCAGTGATGCGACTGCAGCAGTTTCACGGTCTCCGGCGGGAGCATTTCCGGAGACACACTGCTCCGTTTCAGATGACGCGCAATCAGATGCATCGCCAGCGTGGGGATGTCATCCAGTCGTTCCCGCAGCGGTGGCAGGTAAATTTCAAATGTGTTGACACGAAAGAACAGGTCTTCGCGGAATGACCCTTCCGCCACCATTTGCTGCAGTTCGCGATTGGTCGCACAGACGATTCGGACATCCACATGAAACGGTTCATTGTCGCCCACACGCCGCACTTCGCCGGACTCGAGGAACCGCAGGAGTTTGACCTGCATCGATTTGTCGAGTTCGCCGAGTTCATCGAGGAACAACGTTCCGTGATTCGCCACTTCGAACAGACCGGCACGATTGGAATCCGCGCCTGTGAATGATCCTTTGCGGTGTCCGAAGAACTCACTCTCCACCAGATTTTCCGGAATCGCACCGCAATTGACGGCCACGAACGGTGCATCCCGGCGATCGCTTTGCTCATGCACGCGGCGAGCGACCATTTCCTTGCCTGTGCCGGTCTCGCCCAGTATCAGGACAGCCGAATCCGTCGGAGCGATCTTGTCGATCAGCTTATGGACCCGCATCATCGGAGCTGATGTGCCGATCAGATTCGACCGGCCTTCCACTCTCTGCAGCCGGCCTTCCAGGGCAATTGTCTTGTTCTCCAGCGATTTGCGTTCGCCGATCCGGTCAAGGACATTGGCGATCTCAAACAGCGACACGGGCTTCGGGAGAAAGTCATAAGCGCCCATGCGAATTGCACGGATCGCGTCGTCGCGGTCGCCATGACCTGTGCTGATCACGCAGACTGTTTCCGGAGAGTGTTCTCTCAGATAGTCGATCACATCCCAGCCACTTCCACCCGGCATACGCAGGTCAATAATGGCAGCGTCGAACACGTTTTTCTGGATGGCTTCGATTGCCGCACCGGGTGACTGACGCACGGTTGCCACATGGCCCATGCGTGGCAACTCGGACCGCACAGGAAGACGGTGGTGGCCACCGTCATGTCCAACCTGGGGCTGGAGCGG
>JANNGQ010001153.1:0-4425 GCA_031403975.1 Planctomycetota bacterium | reverse complement strand
GTCGAGCTGCGCGTCGACTACGATTTCGATGGTCTCGTACGACTACGATGAATCAGGTCGCATGGTGTCTGTCCGGGATGCTCTGGATCACCCCATGAAATTCCAATACGAAGGCTCGCTGCTCGTTCAGGAAACCGATCGCAACGGCCTGAGCTTCTACTTCGAATACGACGGCAGCGACGAGCACGCCCGCTGTGTTCACACCTGGGGCGACGGCGGAATTTACAACCGCCGGCTCAAATTCGACCTGGTGCTCAAACAGACCGAAGTCACAAATTCACTCGGTCACAGCACGCTTCACTTCTGGAACGACGAAGGTCTCGTCTTCAAATCCATCGACTCGCTCGGCTGCACCAAAGAGACAACCTTCAGCGAGTTCAATCAGCCGATTGCAGAAACCGATGAACTCGGCAACACCACAACCTATGAATACGACGAACGCGGCAATCAGATTCTGACTGTGACGCCCGACGAAGCGAAGGTCGCGATCAGCTACAACGAATTCGATCTGCCGTTGCGAGCCGTCGATTCACTTGGCAACCCGTGGCACTGGGAATACAACGAACGAGGTCTGCTTACTCGCCGAGTCGATGCGTCCAGACGCCAGACCGACTTTCGCTACGCCGGCCGCCGGCTCATGGCCATCATCGACCCGGCCAAGAACTCGACGGAGATCAATTATGACTCGACAGGACTTCCCGAAAGTATCACAGCACCAGATGGCTCACTGACTCGATGGCAATACGACGCACTGGGCCGCGCCACGATTGTCACGACACCTGGCGGAGTCCAGCGGCGAACATACGACTTGTTGGGACGAATCACAAAGGTCGACGAGCCCGACGGCAACTGCCGCTCGACGGCCTATGACGCCGTCGGCAACGTCCTGCACGCGAAAGATCTGCAGCACGATGTCCGGTTTTCCTGGCAGGGCATGGGACGCCTGGCAAGTCGTCGTGAAGCGGGCACCACGGTTGAATTCAAATACAACACCGAAGAGAACCTGACGGGCATCGTCAACGAACATGGCCACGTCTATCGCTTCGATCTCGATACCCGCGGCGAAGTGGCAAAGGAATTCGGCTTCGACGATATCCGCCGCGTCTACACTCGCGACGATGCCGGTCGAGTCATTCGCGTCGAACGAGCGTCCGGACTGATCACGCATTACAAATACGATCCCGCTGGTCGCGTGATCGAAGTGAATCACAGCGACGGCAGCGTTGAGAAGTATGTCTATCGAGCCGACGGCGAACTGATCGAAGCGACCAACAGTTCCTGCACGATCAAGTTCGAACGCGACCCGCTGGGACGCATTCTCAAGGAGTGGCAGGACGACTACTGGGTCAGCTCCAGCTACGGGGACAACGGGCTTCGAACCGAGATGCGTTCGTGCTTCGGTGCCATCCAGAAGCTTGACCGCAACGCGATGGGCGATGTGATCGGCCTGCAGTATCTGGATGCTCAGGCCAATCCGACGAACGTCACCTGGGAAGCCCGCATCCAGCGTGATGCTCTCGGCCTGGAAATCGAACGATCACTGCCCGGCGGTATTCGGAGTCGCTGGGAACGCGACAAACTCGGCCGACCGATTCGGCATCAGATTCTGGGCGGCTCCGGGAATACTCGGGACGTCAAGTACCAGTGGGACGTCAACGACCGGCTGAAGAACATCGTTGACGCCCATCACGGCACAACCGTGTTCGAACACGACGAACTCGGCAACCTCGCAGCAGCGACCTACGGCGATGGCAAAGTCGAACTGCGAATGCCGGACGCCGTGGGCAACCTGTTCCGCACAAAGGATCGCTCCGATCGGAAGTACGGCAAGGCCGGTGAGATCCTGCAATCCCGCGACGAAAAAGGCGTGACGAAGTACGAATACGACGCCGAAGGAAATCTAATTCGTAAGATTACACCGCAAGGCGACTGGACTTACGCCTGGAACGCCGCCGGGATGCTCCAAAGCGTTCGTCGCACCGATGGTGAACTCGTCGAGTTCGAATACGACCCCGTCGGCCGCCGCATCAGCAAAACATTCAAAGGCCGGACGACACGCTGGATCTGGGACGGCAACGTCCCGCTGCATGAATGGGTTGAAGGCGGTGTAGAACCAGCCGACGACAACGCTGCAGTTGTGAAAGACTCTTCAACGGCCCCGCCGTCGGACGCCGCACTCACAGCCAATCCATCAACTGGGCCCACAGATGCGGCGGCAGATCCATTGCTGCCTCTGCCAGCCGGAGTCATCACCTGGCTGTTCGAACCTGAAAGCTTCACCCCGACCGCCAAAGTCGTCGGCCGAGAACGCTATTCGATCGTCACGGACTACCTCGGCACACCCACCACGATGCTGGATTCCTCCGGCCAGGTCGACTGGAGCGCGAACATTTCGATCTACGGCGAGCTTCGCAATCTCACCGGCGACCGCCAGGCCTGCCCCTTCAGGTGGCCGGGACAGTATGAAGATTCTGAGACTGGACTCTACTATAACCGGTTCCGCTATTTTGATTCGTCACTTGGGCAATATCTAAGTCAGGATCCGGCTGGTCTTCGCGGCGGTGCTGCACTCTATTCATATGTACGGGACACGAATTATTGGATTGATCCCTGGGGACTCACGCAGTGTCAACCTGATCTAGGACCAAATACGCTTACCCCAAAAGAGGTTGAAGAGCTTCAGGCTCTTGCCGACCGGTATAAAACGAATATTGACGTAATCGGGAGTCGTGCAGCTGGAAATGGCCGGAACATCGCTACCGATCTTCCGGTTGGGAAGGGCCCCGGAACTCGAAGTGACATTGATGTCCGGATCGACGGCCAGGTCGATATTGATACACGAGGCGGCTTGTCGAGTGACGTTGGCAACGTTGGAAATGGCGCAGGAACGGTTGCGAGCTCAACCGGACTTCCATCAAGTCCGCCCGTTATCAAGTTCAGACCCGGCAAGCCCCCAGAGAGGGTCACATGACAGCGGAGAGGATCGATGTGGTCGATCTATGGAAACTGCTGCATCCAAGTCGTCAATTGCTGGTGCTGGTCTATATCACCAGTTCACGTGATGTTGCGACACATGATTTGCGGATTGAGGATTATTGCTCTCTGATCGAACAGCAGTTGCATGTATTTCCGGACTTGTCAAGCTACTCTCAGACGGGAGTGCTGTCTTACCTAGGAGTTTCCACCGCTGCACTTGAGGAGGCTCTGCAATGGTGTGATGAAAGATGCCGACAGCGGTTGATCCCGCCGCATGTGCGAATCGGATTGGCGTCCTGCGGCGTGAAATGTATGGAGACAGTGGAGTTGCTCGAACTCGGAACCAACAAGGCAAGCATGGCGATGCCGGACCGTCAGATCTTTGTGTTGAACCCAACGACGCGTCGGGTTGAGCCTACTGGTCATGCCGGATATCGTGATTGAGTTTCTCGGCACCTCTTTTAATATAGTCGAGCGGTAGCGTCTGACTTAGTTCAGAAATTAGACCACCATCGGACGATGGGTCATTGTCGCTCAGATTGCATGAATAGAGAATGCAAGCCTGCTGAGCCGGATTCAGGGATTTGTTCTCACGTGTTGACTGTCGTCCCACGATATTCGGCCGGACTTACCGGCTGTGCTCGTGGCACCACTCATAAATGGTTGACTGTTTGCAGACACGTATGACAAATGTCATCGGCAGATTCAGAAAAACAGGGAAGTCTGGCCAGGTTTCAGGTGAATGAGGACGCTAAGTTTCCGTCGAGTCTTCCCGGAAGGTGCGACGGCATGCAGTACATGGAAGATCCTCGACAGACTGAATGTCTGACGGCCTCGCCTTCATTCTGTCGCAGGTCGCGTACCGACGGCTCACTGGAGGATGGCAGCATCTGTTTTGGTGTGCGTTTCTGAAGCTGATGCCTGCCGGCAAACTGGCGGAACATCTTGATCCTCAGATCGGGCGTGCGACCAATGAGCTGTGTTCGATGGTCGGACTGTGGTTTGTCCTGGAATTCCGCAACTGGACCCACGGGGAGGCGGCCGATGCCTGCATGCAAGCGGCCAAAGCTGTGCTGAGAGCGTCTCACGGAATGCCTGCGACCAGACTCGCGTGAAGTTATTCCTGAAACACCTCGCCGAAAAATGTCTGCATCGCCGCCCAGGATCGCTTGTCCGCCTTTTCGTTCTAAGCAACTCCGCGGGAATTGTCGTTGCCGGCCATGGGCCCACTTCAAAGTGCACGCCGCCGGAGTAGATGTCCATTTGCCAGTCGACATCAATTGCATCAATTGGGACACAGCACTTTGTTCCTGTCGACATCGAGGAGTAGAGGCCGGATACGGAGGAACGCATGTGCCCTGCGTCACAAGCGAGAAAGAAACACGACGCCTCGGCACGGACGGGGACTTGCAGCCGGAGGAGCAGGTGGGCCTTCTCAGACAAGCGAAC
>JANNGQ010001152.1:0-6240 GCA_031403975.1 Planctomycetota bacterium | reverse complement strand
GAAAAACTGTGCTGGGGTCGACGGGTTGACAATCTGCATGTTGTCCTCAGCCGCCGTCGCAAGGAATCTCTCCAGTCGCGCGCTGGAATGTTCGGGCCCCTGCCCTTCAAACCCGTGCGGCAGCAGCATGACAAGGCCGCTGAGTCGTTTCCACTTGTCCTCCGCACTTGAGATGAACTGGTCGATGATCACCTGCGCGACGTTGACGAAGTCACCGAACTGAGCCTCCCAGAGGACCAGACCATCCGGGCAATCAAGACTGTAACCGTATTCAAAACCCAGGACTCCCACTTCGGACAAGGGACTGTTATGGATTTCGACCAGCTCGGGTCGAGCCGCAAGATCCTGCAGGCCGATCCAGACATGGCCATCTCTGGTGTCATATAATCCTGCGTGACGATGGCTGAAAGTTCCCCGCCGAATATCCTGACCGCTGAAACGCAGCCGAGTGCCTTCAGCAACGAGCGTTCCGAAAGCGGCAATCTCCGCGCCACCCCAATCGAATGGTCGTTCACCCGCGGCCATTTCGCGGCGCGATTTGAGAATCAGTACGGCTTTGGGATGCGGTGTGAATCCGTCCGGAGGTGAAGTCAGAGTTTTCATCACCGCCTGAAGCTGCGGCGGCGAAATCGCGGTGAGCGGTGTATCGGCCATAGAACACGAACCACCGAAGTAGTTTTTCCACATTCCGCCGCCGGTATTTTCGAGGTACTGGAAACCTTCTTTGCGGGCTTCGGCAAGTTCCGCTTCCAGCACCTGGCCTCGGCGCACCACGATCTCTGCGCCTTCTTCCCTGGTGACTTCGCGGAGGCCTACCAGCGACTCCAGAAAACTGTTGAACACGGTCTGACGACTGCGGATCACCTGATACATTGTCGGTTGAGTGAACGCTGGCTCGTCGCCTTCGTTGTGGCCTCGCCGGCGGAAGCAGTACATGTCGATAATGACGTCGCGGTGAAACTTGGCCCGGAAGTCCATCGCCAGCTGAACGACCTGAGCAACGGCTTCGGGATCTTCACCGTGGACATGGAAAATCGGGATCTGCAGCATCCGCGCCACATCGGTCGCATAGGTGCAGGACCGCGCCTCTGAGGGCGAAGTTGTAAAGCCGATCTGATTGTTGACGATGATGTGCAGCGTGCCGCCCGTCTGATAACCCGGCAGTTCACTCAAATTGAGCGTTTCCTGAGTCACGCCCTCCCCGGCAAACGCCGCATCGCCATGGACCATGATCACGCAGCTTTTGCGACGGTCGAAGTCGCCGCTGCGGTCCTGTTTGGCCCTTAGCCGACCCATCGCCACCGGGTTGACGAATTCCAGATGGCTTGGGTTAAAACACAGAGTCAGATGCACATTCTGACCGGACGACGTCATGCGGTCCGAGCTGTAGCCGAGGTGATACTTCACGTCGCCGCGACCCATTTTGAGCTGCGGATCGACGTCATCAAATTCATGGAAAATCTTGGACGCGCTTTTCCCCATGATATTGGCCAGCACGTTCAGCCGGCCACGGTGTGCCATCGCCAGCACGACCAGTTCAACGCCCTGACTGCCCGCGCGTTCGATGGCCATGTCCAGCAGCGGAACAAGGCTCTCGGCTCCTTCCAGCGAGAAGCTCTTGGCACCGACGTATTTCTTCTGCAGGAATTCTTCAAAGACGACGGCATCACTGAGTCTCTCAAGAATCCGGATCTGCTCTGCGCGAGACAGTTTCAGCCGGTTCGCGGTGCGCTCCATTCGGTCCTGCAGCCAGGTCCGGACCTGCATGCTGTCGATATGCATGAACTGGACGCCGATGGATCGGCAATACGTCATATGCAGCCACGACAGCATCTCACGCAGAGTCCGAGTATCCGGCCCCCCGGCCCACTGCGTCGAGAAGCTGCGGCTCATGTGCTCGTCGGTGAACCCATAGAAAGCCGGGTCCAGTTCTGCGGGACTCGGACGTTCCGCGTTGAGCGGGTCGATCTTAGCGATGATGTGACCGCGGACCCGATAACTGCGAAGCAGCTGCTCCAACCGTTCCTGCAGGACGACTGCATCCGACGTCGACGGATCAATGCGAACGGCCATTGATTTCCGAAAGATGCTCTCGGCCTGAAACGGAGCCTGCAGGCTCTCCGGCGTCAGTCCTGAATCAACGATCTGCAATTCATCAAAATAGTCACGCCAGTCCGGTGATACAGAGTTGCGGTCGCGGAGATAATTCTCCATCTGTGATTCAGCGAACTCAAGATTCTGAGGCCCGATCAACGGTCTGGCCGCGGCAACACCGTTCGTCATCGCATGACAGGCGGACACGGAAGCGTCCGCTGTCTCCAGAAATGATGGCGCTCCGGTCGGCAGAGAAGTGGTGTTTGACATTTGCCGCATGATAGACGGACTGCCATGATTGGGAAGCTCTTCACAGACCACGCGGCTGGAATTCCGCCCCACAAGCTGACCACCAAAGTACCCCGAGGCAAACAATGCACACAACGGCCCGAATCGGAGTACTGACGGTATCGGACCGGGCCAGTCGGGGTGAATACGAAGATCTGGGCGGCCCGGCGATCTGCGACTACCTGCGTGAAACGATCGCTTCCGAATGGTTATCCCAATGCCTTATCGTCGCGGACGAACGACCTCTGATTGCTGCCGCTCTGCGACAACTCGCAGACGAAGCAGAATGCTGTCTGATCATCACTACTGGAGGTACGGGGCCGGCCGTCCGTGATGTCACACCGGAAGCAACCACGGACGTGTGCGAGAAGATGATGCCGGGATTCGGTGAGTTGATGCGCAAGGTGTCATTGGAAAAAGTGCCGACTGCGATTCTCAGCCGCCAGACTGCAGGCATCCGTGGCTCGTGTCTGATCGTCAACCTTCCAGGCCAGCCGAGGGCCATTCGCGAATGCCTCGACGCGGTCGTGCCGGCGATTCCTTACTGTATTGACCTGATCGGCGGTCCAAGATTGGAAACGAAACCAGAACGGATCGTGGCATTTCGACCGAAGGGGAAATAGACAACGATCTTAAGGATTCTTGTAGCCGAATTCGTGAGAATTCGGGCGTGACCGAGTGACTCCGAAGTCTCATGACTCCGGCTACGACTGGTGCTTTCTGCGAAACAAAAAACGCTCCGAAGCCTGAACTACGGAGCGTCCAATCGTAATGTTTCCGGCAAATTCCGAATCAGATTCCCGGGCTGGCAGGCGGATCATCATCATCATCGTCGTTCCCAGCCAGATAGCCGCCAAGCGCACCCGCAGCGCCTGCCAGTAGTGTTCCGAGCCCGCCGCCGCCACCGCCGACACCCCCGCCACCGCCACCGAAGCTACCACCGCCGCCGAATCCGCCCATCGGTCCGGCGCCAAATGGAGCGACTGGTGTCTCTGGCACCGTTACTATCCGGATATTGTCCTGGTTGATAATGCCAGCGCCGACAGCCGCGATTGACAATTCCAATGACCGGACAACGGAGGCCGGGGTGAACTCGCCATCCTTCGGATTACCATTCTCCGCTGCTTCGTAGGCTGATCCCATAATTTCAACGCCGATCGCAAAAACGCCGTCATTGCCCGTTCCCACGAAGCTGTATATTCCCGGATTCAACCCGGCAGCTACAAAACTGCCGTTTCTCTCCGCCTTCGCAGATGCAATGAGCTGACCGTCCCGCAGGAAATGAACGGTCATGTCGAACACTTCGCGGTTGCGACCTGTCCGTGGATCGAGAATGGAGATTTCACCACGGAGACTTCCGTCACCCTCCAGCTGTACGCGATGACTGACGAGACTTGTAGATGGCTCACCCGAACCGAATTTGAACTCATGGTCTTCAGCGGATACTACGCCGGAAAACCGATGTTCGCCGTTGGACAGAGCATTCATGATCATTTCACGGGCAAGCTGAACATCCTGGGATGCGACCACCGTCGAATCCGTTGCGAGTACAACCTCTTCCCTGATTCCCGCAATGTCAGTTGCGCCGTCCGGGGCCACTAACCGAACCCCGTAAAGCATCAATCCAGTTTCGCTGAACGCAAGAATTCCGCTGACACCCGGCTCAAGTCCCGTGAAACCAAATCGACCTTCAGAGTCCGTCATTGTGTTTCCGATGACCCCGCCACGCTGCAGAACCTTCACCGTATACTGGGACGCGGCATGATGTCCTCCGTCAGCGGCTGCAATCGACGACAACCGACCGGCAAACCCACCTTCGGCATCCAGTACAATGTCGTTGCTGCGGTCACTCAGTATTTGGTCCGGGGGCAGCGAAGGCTGCACCGCAGGCACAACCGGAATCTCATCTGCAGTGCGGACCAACGGATCCGTCACAGCGGCATCCTGAATCGCCGTAGCCGCTTCTGCGATAAGTGGATCCTGCTGTTGAGCGGCTGCCCGGACAGTGATATACATCGAACCGGCTGTCACCGTGGTCGCAACTGCCAATACCAGTGCCGTTGAGAGATATTTGAAGGCCTTCATGACGCTGGTTTCCCTTGTTACCGGAATCTCAATGATGCAATCTTGCTTATGACTGTGCGAGCGAGCCCGATCATCCGCGCAGTCCTGACAGATACAAAGACAGATCCGCGGCAGTATGCGGCCCTGAGCAAGCCGCGAGCAATCAAAATCAGAATAAATTCCCCGAGCCGGACAAATCCACTGAACTACCCAGATTTCTCAAAGTTTCCCGTGGTGCGATGCTCTCCCTCAGCCGGGCGTGACTTGTTTCCACGGCTCCGGCACCGTCAGAATACGACTGATCTACCCTGCACATCTCCGTCCAGCAGCCCGACCGACGGCTGTGTTTCTTCGTCCCCTCATTGTATTTGCCGGAAAATCCCGTTGCGAATCACCACCTGGAACGTCAACGGCCTGCGAGCCGCCATTCGGAAGGGATTTCAGAAGCACGTGGATGTCATGCAGCCGGATGTTCTGCTGCTGCAGGAAATCCGAGTGCGTCCGGAACAGCTTCCTCCGGAACTTCAGAGCCCGGACGGTTGGCACGTCGTCTGGAATCCGGCTCAGCGACCGGGTTATTCAGGCACCGCGATCTGGTCAAGGACTCCGATCGAAATTCACAACCTCGGTCTGATCAAATCCGACAAAGACCACGAGGGCCGACTGATCGAAGCTCAGGTCGGCCCGGTGCGACTGGCGTGCGTCTATCTTCCTTCCGGCTCGTCCGGTCCTGAACGCCAGATCGTCAAAGACGCATGGATGAAGCGATTCCGACGCTGGGTCAACGCTCGCCCAGCAGAGAGCCCGATGATCTTCGGTGGAGATCTCAACGTCGCCCACACGGAACAAGACATCTTCTATGCCAAGTCCAACGAACAAACATCCGGATTCATGCCTCATGAACGTGACTGGTTCGGTCGTCTTCTGAAATCCGGCTGGCACGATCTGGTTCGCGAACATCACGGCGATATTCAGGGCCCGTACTCATGGTGGTCCAACCGAGGCCGAGCACGAGAACTCGACCGCGGCTGGCGAATCGACTACGTCCTCTGCAACGCTGCCGCACGCCCGCTGTTCCGCTCAGCCACGATTCATCGCGAGGGGGGACTCGAGATCAGCGACCACGCTCCGGTGTCAGTAGATCTTGAAGTTTGATCGCTGCCGTTGACCTGCCTGCCGTTGACCGGCCGCTCCGTCGGCGGGAGTTCTTTGCCACTTCGTTGTGAGACTCTTCTCCTGGAACAAGTGAGAACGGGAATCCCCGCCGACGGCGTGACGGGACAACAGTAGCGACCCGTAACTCTTCAAACGCCGCGGTCGTCAGACGACTCTGATTTTCCTACGATCCGTCGCACGTCCGCCGAAATCCGGTGTCTGACGCATCGCCGTCCGTTTGAGACCGACGTGACCCCCCACTTTCTGAGACGCCGTTCAGCCCATGTTCCAGCCCGTTACCGACAGCCACTTTGTTACCACCGAGCATTCCGTTCTAAGGTTCTGGGAGCTGCGACAGATCTTTCAGCAGCTGCGACGCAAGAACGCCGGTCGCAAACGCTGGAGTTTCATCGACGGACCCATCACCGCCAACAACCCCATGGGAGTTCACCACGCCTGGGGCCGCACCTACAAGGACACCTACCAGCGTTTCTTCGCGATGACCGGTCATGATCAGCGATTCCAGAACGGTTTCGACTGTCAGGGCCTGTGGGTCGAAGTTGAGGTCGAGAAACAGCTGGGTCTCGGGACGAAGACGGCCGTTCATGAGTTCGGCATCGACAACTTCGTCAACGAATG
>JANNGQ010001151.1:0-12611 GCA_031403975.1 Planctomycetota bacterium | reverse complement strand
GGCATTCGGGGTCTCATCCGTCGGCTTCTCGTCTCTCGTCGTGACAAATGTCAGGGCTGCGCCTATGCTGGCCAGCAAAACAAATACAAGAGCCGTTTGCCACAGATGGAGCGTGAGCTTCGAGCCGAAGACCAAGTCAAGCTCCAGCGGAGCGTTCTCAGCAACCTGGACACTGCGACCGAAGGTGTAGACGTCACCTTCTTCCGGCAGGCTGTTGATAATCGCCTGCGGGGCAGGTTCGGTGGTGTGTTGATGCTGCACCAGACGCCCGGCGATCTGCTGAAGGATTGCGTTGTCCGCCGTTGTATTCCCTCCCAGCAACTGGCTGAGTTGCTGCGGGCGAAAGTTGAGCAGATCCTGTTGCAACACCGGGTTTTCCGCTGCCGCCTGTCGAAGTTGTTCATTGTCGACAAGGTCAGCGTCGTCTCGGCTGTTGTCAAGGTACAGACGCTGACGACGCGTGTTCAGACCAACAATCGCCTGTTGCGTCTGAAGGTTTTCCAACTGAACACGCGCGTCCTCGTTTGAGGCGGCGTCAAGTGCGTATTGATTGGCGACACTGTTGAGCGCCCAACGGGCTTTGGATTGTTCGCCGGCCTGAAGCAGCTGATTCGCCTGCTCCAGGAGTTGGGTCGCCTGTTGTGCCTGGACCTGTCTCTTTCCGCTTGCTTTAGACAGGTACGACTCACGGTCATAGTTCTTCTGATTCGTCTGTTTTATCAACTCCATGTTTCCATCGCTGTCGCTCAGTTCGAAACCCTTCGGAGCAATAACGTTCCACTGAATGTTTTCCAGTGGCACATTCAGCTGAGGGCTGCTGAGTTTCAGATTACTCAACCGATCTCCCGGAACTGAATAGACAAATCGCACCCGCGCCGTACGATCGTCAATGCCGGGAAGAATGTAGAACTGCCAGGCATTCGTAGCGCCACCCTGGCGAATGGAATTCACACTTTCGCCGTTGACGAAGATGCTGAACAACTCGCCGCCCTCGGGCAGACCCACGCTCAGGCTGCTGCGTTGAATGACTTCCATGGTGACGTCGACCGAGGTCAATTGATCACCCGTTGGCGACAGGACGGTGGTCAATGATCCCTCAGCCACACGGAGCTTCAGAGCATCGGCCAGTGAATGGCGTTTGGCGTGAACCTTCAGCACGTTTGCCGGAGCGACAGCGCGGAACGCAAGAGCTGGAGCGCTTCGGGTTTCTGCTTCCCGCAGCGGCTGTGGAACTGTGTTCCAGTCGATCCGCTGCCACCCTTGAGTCAGATCTTCGTGTTCCAGTTCCAGCCGACCGCCAGCGCGGACGCCAAAGAAATACGAAATCTGACGAGCTTGAGGAAATTCAACCGGGCTCAGCGATTCGTCTTCGTTCTCACGATCACCGCGTCGCTCGTATTCGATTCGGAACTGCAGTTTGCCGACTACACGACGTTTGAATTGAACTTCCCAGATGTTTGAATCTGGTGCCGTTCTGACCAAATCGCTGACCGTGTTGCCACTGGCGCGAAGTGTCTTGATTTCATCCTCATTTGTGATTGGCAGAATGACTCGCAAAGCCCCAATGGATGCGTTCTGCACATTGAAGTTGGCGATCAAAGCAGTCCGCGTTTGACCTTCTCGCAATGTGACTTCGTGCAGCACCTGACCGGTCACCCACGGATCGAGTTTTTCGATCCCCAGAACAAGATTCCAATCGCGCTGCAGAAGTCGAAACGCGAGGGCACCCTGAGCATTTCCGCCGATAGCTCGCGGATCGGTTTCGGACACGTTTTGACGCGACTCTGTTCTCAGCCGAATACCGGTCGTCGGCCGGACGACCATTTCACCGGTTTGGCGTGCAGCTTCATTCAATTCGAATCGGGGAATTTGCCATTGGCCGACGTCCGTCGGTGCTGTGCCGGATAGCGTCAGTGAGAAACTCTGCGGGCCGATTGTCTTGCCATTCAAGTGCAGAAGTATCTGCCGCTTGCCGCCTTCACTGAGTTCCGCCCAATGATGCAACGCCGGTCCGGTCAGCGATTCGACTTCAAGCCCGTCGGGCAATGGAAAGCTCAATTGAAACAAGCCGGCTCTCGAAATGTCGGCGGCGAAGTTGACGCCCAGCACGACTCGTTCATCACCCAGCGACAAGACTTGTTTGCTGATGACTCGCACTTCCGAAGCCACCGGTGCCACACGCACGGACAGTTCTCCGCCGTCAGCACCATAGCGGTAGACTCGATGCAATACTGATTGTGGATTGGGCATCAAGCTGGCGTCGAAATCTCCAAGATTAACGGCCGACATGACTTTCGGTTCCAACTTCTCCGGCTGGGCTTCCGGGCCGAATGCGATTGCGACCAGGCCGACTTCTCCATTGGCATCAACGACGCGGAGCGGAGCAAGATTGACGTCCGCAGGCAGCGGATCGAGACCACGTTGCGTTTCAATCATGACGTCAAACGCTTGCGACTGAGCCGGTTCAATCTGCAGCTTTAAGCCGCCGCTGTCTGCATCGAACTGCCAGGAACCGACCGGTCCGGTAACCGCACTGACGGTCAACCCTGCGGGAACAAGCACCCGGAGTTCACTCACCAGCCCTTGTGACGTACGGATGTTGAGACGATGACGACCGTCAACGACTCCGGGACCAGGCAAAAAGAGGTTCGAAGCTTCCACAAAGAACTGCGTCTTTTCGGCAGTCACATCACGCGCCTTTGGTTTGAGCAACAGGCTGGCTGTTCCTGGACCAAGCAGCACTTTGGCTTGAGTCCGATCGCCTTCGGCTGCAACCTGTTCAACTCTTACGGCGGTCGCACCGACGACATCCCATCCTGCTTCGTCGTAGCTCAGATTGATCTCTTGAACGGCGGCCACTCCGGTCAGCACCGGCAAGCCCTCCATTGGCTTGATCGCTTCCAGTTGATACTCGAATGTGGCTTTGTAGTTGACCGCTGCTGCCGGCTCGGCAACTTCATCCGGGTTAGCGGCTCCCTCGGCCAGAGGAATGCTGATCACGTAAGACAGACCTTCGCCAGGCACTTCATGTTTTGTAAGACGCAGACCTTCGCCGTCAAAACGCGTCAACACGGCCGGCGATTTCAACAGCACGAATCGATCTCCCGGTCGCCCGAACAGCGAGATCGTTCCGCTTGCCTTCAGGCGTAAGTCCTGATGCGTGACCTGCCACTGCTGCGTGATCGAATCGGCCGTTTCAAAACCATCAGGAGGGGCCGCAAGACATGTGCATGTCGAAGAGAGCGTGACGGCGAGAAATGCGATCATGACTGTGACCGCTCCCGACGCGGGACTCGACGTCGCGCTCGCGTCGGGGCGGGAGCTATTTTGCTTCGCAGCTCCATTCGCCCTGCGCTTTTCTAACGCACGTTGCATCCAGTGACGGATGTCTCGCATGGATTCGATTGCCGAGCGGACGAAAAGCAAGATCAGGATTGTGAGGGCCAGCAGACCATAAAACCAGGGTGCTCCGTCGCCCTGAAACAGCACTCCCAACGCAATCAGGAGCATGCCACCACAACGGATCTGCATTCTTCGCAACGTTTCATGCCTGAGAAATGACCACACAATCAATGCGATGCCTGCCAACACAGCCGCCAGCCCCAACCAGGAGAGATTGACTCGCCAACCTGGCAAGTTATGCACTGTCAGTTGGACAGATTCGCCCGCCGAGAGGATTGGCAGACTGAGTTGCAGCAGCTCCGGCGATCCGGTCTGTGCAAAGGCAGTCTGACCAGCTCGACAAGAGACAAAGATTGCAACTGCCAGACTGAACAATCCCAGCATCCGCCAGAATCCCGTCTTGTCGCGCGACCAGATGCCAATCACGATGAACAGTCCTGTCAGAAAGAGCGAGATGATGCCGTGTTTAGCAACCCAGTCAAATCCGGATGGACGCAAGACCGGCACGGGCGGCGATACCGTTCCACCGGTGGGTACAAGAACGTGTTTCTCGTCACCCGTAACATTCCATTGAGTCTTGAGCACAGGCGCGAAAACGATTGGCAACGCGAGTTCAGGATTCGACTCCATGACGGCTGGTTTTCCCAAACGCAAACTGACTTCAATCGGAATGTTGGGATCAGTGCCACCGGGCAAAGGAATCAACGTGGAGTCGTCTGCTTGTCGTGCGGTGACAGGCTGACCGTTCACGGAAACTGCCCAGAGACGTACCGGGGCATCGGGGAGCTTGATCCTGAATGTTCGCTGTCCACGTGATTTGACATAGTAGAGCACGTCCGTCACCAACTCACCGTCCTGCGAAACACGGCTACTGACTTCCGAGAATTCAACCAGCTGAGTCACTGTGGTACCTGGTTCAAACCAGCTGACTTTCAGATTCAGATCGAACGGTCGATCGGTGTATTGCCATGTACCCAACGGCGGTGCCGTGCTCAGCAGACGAAACTCCGCAGGCAGTTCCAGTGGATCGAGTTTCAGCATGTCCTCGGAAATCGACACGGTCTCAATCTCAACCTGCATCGGGCTGACGACCTGAATGTAACCACGCTCGCCCTGCACGCCAGTCGGCGAAACCTGACCCGCCTGAAACGTGTTTTTGCTCTTATCGGGCTTCTCTTCAAACGTCACCAACAACGTGTAAGCACCCATCACTGGCTGATGGAGAGAAACGATCAAACTGTCGGCTTCTCTGCGCCAGGTGCGGACATTCTGGCCATCGACCATGACGTTCCCCATCGTTTCGGGCACCGCAATCTTCCATTCGGAAACGGGTGCGCCTGTGACGAAGTAGTTGATCAGGGCACTGCCGTAAACAGTCTCCTGGCTCAGTGAATAGAGGTGAAACACATCCGACTGAATGCTCCGGTCAAGCAACTCAATCTGCATCGTCGCTGACCAGCCGGGCTCACGAATGCGAAACGCCTGCTGCAGATGTGGCGAGGCTTTGGGAAAGTACGACAGTGGCTTTTCCACCAGCAAATCTGTTTGTCCAACTGTGACTCGAAAGCCAGGGGCGCTGACGATTCCGATGTCACCCCGCACCGATTTTGCGGTGGGATATTCGATTCGCGGCAGAACCCAGTCTCCAGCCGAGGCCGCCTCACTCTTTTCCAATTGCAGCGTTACCAACTGTCGCCCAACGACGTCCTGGCCAAACACTACTTTCAGGTTGCGACGACCGTCTGCAACGATCGACGCCGCGACGTAATCCGCCACACTCGCGCCCGTGACCGAGACGACGGAATAGTCCGCGGGAATGCCAAAATCCCACTCACGAATTGGCGCTTCGCGGACGTCAAGTTCAATGTCTGCACTGATGACTCGATCAGTTTCGGCAAGCTGATAGACAACCAGTTCGGAAACACTGATTTCCGGTTCAATAATGTCCGCAACGACTGTGAACGCGTGGTCGACAGCCGGGAAGCGGTAAACAAAAGTTTGACGAGCTTCGATCGCATCACCGGAAAACTGGTCTGGGGCCAACTGAGTCAGTCCGCTCAGAGCAGTTGGTTGTAAACGCACCGATCCCAGGTTTGTAAGACGCAGATAGCCCGAATGGCGGATCGTGCCAACTGGATTTAAACGCAGTCCTTCGACAGTCACGGGAAACGCACCCAGAGGAGTTTGGCTGCGGACGTTGATCTGGCTGGTGCCCGTGATCGGCTGGCTGAGCGTGGCTTCCAACAGGCGATCATCACCCTGATTGCTGACATTCCATGAAACAATGTTGCTGCCCTGGACGTCGAGTATTTCGCCAGGGCCGTGCAGCAGAATTCGAAACGACTTGAGTTCGCCCTGAAGAACCTGGTAGTCGATCTGATGATCCTGACGAAGCAGACCCGCACCAACCCTGGAATCAATACGTCCGGTGGTCGAGAAGAACAGTTTCCCCTCGCCTGTTTTGCGTGCAGTCTTCCAATGCAGTTGCGCCCGACCGGTTGCTGGGAGAAACCCCAGCCAATGGTTGTTGTCACGCAGTGGCACAACCGATTCCTGGTCTCGATGAAACTCGAGATCCGATTCGAGTCCACTCACACTCAACGGAACGACTGCGCTGGCCGCAATAATAAAATCCATGCTTCGCCCGTCGGCCATCCACGGCGTCAACGCCGCGACGAAATCTAATTCCACTGGAAATGTCCCCGCCTTCGGAAACGCGAGCTTATAGACAGAATTGCCGTTCTCCAGCGAAAGTCGTACGCGGTAGTTGCCGTCCGTTGGCACTTCGTTGATAGCCGCGTTGCCAGAGAGAATGGTGATTTCCACATTCGGCTCCGTGACATGTGCTGTCCCACGAAACTGAAAGTGAACCGAATCACCATTGGCATGCAGTTCACCTTTCAAGTTCGTTTCCGTCAGTTCGACGGGCTCCGGCGATGCACCTTCTCGATTCAGGACGAGCTTGATCACGCCGCCGGTCGTAGTTTGAAAACGGCTGGCTCTCCGAAAAGGGGTCTGACCCTCTCCGGGGATTAAAGGGTCTGACCCCTTTTCTTTTAGCACGAGCGGAGCAAACCCCGTGGCTTCCGTGACAGAGCCTTCGACTCCTGGTAAGTACTGAAGACCCACGGTCGAATCGAAACCAACGGCGTTTCCAGGAGTGAGGTGAGTCAGGTCAATCGCAGTCGGCGTTTTCAGATCGAGTTTGCGACTGCGAGTCCTGATTTGGGCTTTGACATCCGTCACTTTCTCCTTGACGTGAAGATCGAGGAATCGCTGGGTACCTTCCTGACGAACCGACCACGACTTAAGATTTTCGCCCTGGACGTCGGTGACCTGGTCCTCACCGTTGATTCCAAAGCTCAATGTTTCTGCCTCGCCCTGGACGATCCTGATCACGACATCAATGGCCTGCTCGAGGTATTCCGGTCCGACTTGTGCGGTCGCGTTGGCACTGGCTGTGTAGAAAACCGGTGGCTTTGGTAACTGGCCACGGGCTTCGACGACGATCGTCCCAGTGCCGTCATTGCCGATGGAGCTGTTGATGCTGGCTCCATTGGTTTCCTCCTGACCTTGACTGGTGAGACTCAACAGGCTGATGACTGCCAACAGGCAAAGTGGTTTCACGACGCGACACGCATGTCGGAACACCGGAAGTGTTATTTCGTTCATGGCTATGAGTTTCTATGAGTGAATGCGACTCAGTGTCATCCGGACGCAAAGCTGTTTCAAAGTCGGTCCAGCCAGCCGGGCTGGACTTCTTTTTCTGTAGGTCCAGCCTGCCGGGCTGGACTTTCGCCTCAAGGCGAACCAAATGAGCGGACGTTTGTTCAACGTCGTCATATTGTTCTTTCATCAACCTCCACAGTTCGCAGGTTGCAGCAAGCTGCAAAGTCCTTTCCGGCAGAAAGGACCTACTGACGTGCCGTGCCATTGGGCTTCCTATTTCCCACTCATTTGTCGAGCCTGCTCGATCATGAGTTTCAATTGTTGAACCCGAGTGTTGCTTTGATCCTGCGACGGCAAGCTGGAGATCAGATTCGACAATGTTGGTAAGTCGACGGTTTCTCCCAGGGGTTCGCCTCGGAGCTTTGCGGCCAACAGAGTGGCGGAGACAGCGATGCGAAGCGACGGAGCGGCCTGGTCCACACGGGGAGCATCAGCTTCGTAAGGAATGGGCCATCTGTTTTCGATCATCTGTCCGGTCGACAAGTCACGAAATCGCACTGACACGGAACCCACATCTCCTTCACCATCCGGTTTGGCCTCAAACTGATACATCGCCACACCGGCTTCAGCCGCCGCCATCTCGGCGGCGTCTACGATGTCATTGCGAAAATCTTCCTGTTTCAGGATGTGCTTTTCGAAGCCAAGCAGTTTGTAGCTGCCAACCCGTTTCGGATTGAACTCGATCTGCACCTTCACGTTCTTAGCGGACGGACGCAGAGCACCCGCAATTTGACGTGCAAAACCGTCATCGGCGGATTCGAGTGAATCAAGCAGGTAGTACCGACCGTCGCCCTTGCGCGTGAGGGCCTCAAGGACTTCATCGTTCAAGCCCTCGGCGCTGATTCCGGCGGCATCAAAGGCGATGCCCGCGTCCCTGATTGTCGATACCATCCGCGACAGGCTTTCCGGGTCGGCATCACCCAGATTGACAGCGCCATCGGTGAGCAGAATGATGCGATTTTGAGCATCAGGCGTCAGTTGCTCCTGGGCTTTTTCAAAGGCCAGTTGCAGGGCCGCTTCGATATTGGTACCGCCTTCACTCGGCAGCTCGTCAATCAGTCTGACAAGCTGCCCCGATTCGGCACCACTCACTTTGTCAGCCAGCAGTCGCGGCTGGCGAGCGAAACCGATCAGCGTGACCTGATCGATCGGTGTGAGTTGCCGGGCAAGCAGGTCAAAGGCACGGCGTACTGTCTGCTGGCGATCGGTTCGTTCCATCGAGCCGGAGTTGTCCAGCAGGAACGTCAAGCGCAGCGGAGTGTTGCTCGCACGCCCTTCAGCCGCCGTCCGCATCGACACGCGTAATAAGTTCCGCTGTTGCACAAAGGGATGGATCGACTGTTCAACTCGACAGGCAACTTTCTCGCCGTTGCACGGCAGTGGATCACCGTAGTCGAAAGCATTGACGAATTCTTCGATGCGAATCGTGGCAGCCTCCGGCCATTCGCCCTTTGAAAGTGCCGCTGCGGCCAGTTTGAAAGAGACGTCGCTTACATGAAGTGAGAACGTGGAAAACGCTTCTGCTGCTGCAGTCGTTTCGTTGAGCCCGACGGATGGTGCAACTGTCTTCGCTGCTGCCTTCTTCTTTGGTTCCGGATCGTAATCCAGCGTCGGTGGGACGTCGCTGAATCGTCGGAAATACGAGTGTGTGTTTCCCTCCACATCAGATTCTTGTCGCCCGTAAAGTTTCTGGTCTCTTTCCCAGTTTCTTACGGTGCCATCATCTGCGGAATTAAATCCGTCGATGACGGGCAGCTCGGGCTGAGCGGCTGGCTTCTCTGTCGCCGGCGCTGGTGAGCGATCGCTTTCTGACTCTCGGTTGTCCCGAATTCCAACGGCACCACCAGTTCTTGCACCCGGAATTGTCATTTGACGTGATCTGAAGTCTGGCGTCTCGGTTGGTGTTCTCACTGAATCCTGAACGTTGACGTCAAAACCCACGTCGCGATCGTTATCGACCGCAACACCGTCAGAGCTCAGCATTCCGCCACGTTGATCCTTCTGCTCGAAGTACTCTGTTTCATAATCGGCAACTTCGCTCTTCCAAGATTTCGTGGCCTCACCATTCAAGGCCATCGGCTGACTTGTTGGCTCTGACGGTTCACCGTCAGGCTGACCATCTACAAATCCTTTAGCGCCAGACACTTCACCACTTGGTTGCGCAATCGCTTCCTTTAGCGATTCGAGGCTCTGCCTTCCCGCTGAATCCTCCGCGGGCTTCGTGCTCCCCAAGTAGCTCCACGAACGCGCCTCATCTCCCGATGACTTTTCCAGATCCACGACGCCCGAATCGGAGATTGCACCGGAAATCCGATCGGTGTCGCCATTCGCATCGGCAGGCATCTCCAAACTAAAGTTCGAGGAGGGCAGGTCGAAACGGCCACCGACGACGACATCCTCGCCGCCACCCATGCCGCCTCCGCCTCCGCCTCCGAATCCGCCGTTGCCGAATCCGCGGTTGCCCTGGGAGGTGGCACCAAATCCGTCACCAGCATCGCTCAGATGGCCGTTCAGGTTCTTGTCCGCCAGCCCGAAATCATCTGCGGTGCGGGCAAGATTGAGGACATCCATCGGCTCCGTTTCAGTCCCGAGCCGTTCGCCGTCGATCTTGTTTCCCGCAAACCCCAAACCCTCCATGTCCTTCGAGAAGTGGACATCTGGATTGTTGAGATCGGGAAACTGCTGTTCAGCCAGTTCCTGCTGCTGGTCAGGTATCCGGGAAGAGAAATCGCTCGTTGCGAGACCGAGAGCCGTCTCGCCGACAACCTCACCTTCATTTGTGACGATCATCCGTGGTATGGATTCTTCTGCTCCACCACCGATTTCCGCACTTTCGCCTGATATCGGTGCTGCGATGGCACCGAGCAGAACCGAATCTCCATCCGGAGCATCGACTGTTAGCCGCACTACCGGTGCCGGAGCTGGTTCGTTGACGGCACCCCAACCTTCGGCCGGCATCGGGAACGCCACATCGCCTCCAGTCGGCGCCGCCGGTTTGGGGTCCACCATCACATCGCGATCAGCATCCCCCAATCCTCTATCCATCCAGGCCGCGTCATTCCTGGCGATGAACACATTGGGATCAGTCGCCGCTGGCGAAGACTCCACTCCGTCGCCAAACGTGGCAGTGGTCCGGCCCTCTCTTCCCGGCGTACTAATTCCGTGCTGTGCGGCAGTTTCTTCCGGCACCATCAATTCTGGACTGGCAGCGATAGCCTGGACGTCGTCCAATTGGCCGACACTGTTCGATACCATCGCCCCGCTATTCAGCGTGTTCTGAAGCGCCGACAGGGCCGTGTCTGAACTCCTTTTGTAGTCAATGTCGCCCGACGCCGATTGTGCTAACAGCTCCTCCTCCAGGGGCTCAAGGTTAAACTTCGCAACGGAAGAACGTGACAGCGGCTCTGTGGCCGCAGCGGCACTTTCGGGTTTGATCTGGAAACTTAAACTCGCCCCGCCCATGAAACTTATTTCGTCGCGCGGCTCGTCCGTTTTTGCCACCGAATAAAAATACTCCGACGCGAACCGTTCCTGTGCACTGAATGAGTAAAATGTAATCGCTACAGCGATACAAACAACCGCCGCAACCTTGGTCAGATTCCGCAGCAATCGCGGTCCAAATGGCAATCGCAGCTGAACAGACGGCACGACTTTCTGAACAGCTGGCTGAACAGTCGCTTCTCCGCGAATCACAGCCAGAACAGCGTTGCGTCGATCAGAGGGCAGCTTCCAATTCCCGTCAGGTGTTTCGAACTCGCTCGGGTCAGCATATTGCAAGGGGGCTGTTGGTATGGTCGTGTTTATTAGCCGTAAGGCGCTAGCCTCGGTTGTCTTGCCAGTGTCTTTCGAGCCTATAACCGGGGCTATCGCCCTTCGGCTGATTAAAGTGACAGTCCCCAAGAGTTCGTGAACCCTCTGCATCTGCGATCTGAAAGCGGCCAGCTCTGGTCGCTGTTCGATTTGACGGTTCAGTTCATCGCGTTCGAAATCGGACGCTTCGCCCAGCACGAGAGCAACAATGCGAGCTTCGAGTTCCGGTTCGATCGATGGGTTATGTGGTTCTTCGTTCATGACTTTTCGTCGAATCCGAGTCTGCGGAGTTTGTCTGCCAGCTCTTTTAGAATATGGTGCAATCGGAAGCCGACGTTGCCGATGTTGAGTCCCGTCTGGGAACTGATATCACGATACTTGAGGTCGTTAAAATACTTCAGCTTCACCAGTTGGCGATCGGGCTCATCGAGTTCCTCCACGATCTGTCGCAGTGCTCCGATGGCTTCCATATGGACGAGTGAAGCCTCAGATGAATCGTCCTGAGCGATCGAAGACTGCGAATTGCCATCGCCTTCGTTAAGAACTTCACGTTTGTTGTCGCGGATATGTTTGAGTGCCCGATTCCGGACGCTGCTGAACAACCAGGCTTTGGGAAAATCGACGTCATCCCAGTGCGTGTGAAGTTGCAGAAACACTTCCTGCACGATCTCCTCAGCCACCGCTCGACGACCGACGAGTGAAAACGCGTATCGCAGCAGAGGAGTCTCTTCGGATTCGAACAACGACTGAAGCGTGAGTTCATTCACGCCCGAAGCAACAAAACCGTTGACTCGGGGAGTCGGTTCTAACATGAGTCTCGATTGTGGCGTCTGGCAGGTTCGAATCACGATGAATTCACCCTCTCACGGAGTTGAGACCCGCCAAGCCATAGTTTCTTAGATTTTTTTTGCGGATTTCCTCAAATGCCATGCAAACAGGTTTGAGGCCGCGAAGCGTGTGTTGGAATTGACACCGCCCAAAGGAAGCACCATCAGCTGGTTCACAAGCCTGTCGTTCGCCCTGTGGTTTCAGGAAATAGTGCCTTTGTTGACTTCAGTTGGACACGCCTCTGCGAGTTGTTACGTCTACTCGCTCGGATTTTCGATGTCACGAAAAGTCATTAAACCGCGAGGCCCGCATGATCGCCACCGCAATTCGTCCAGCGCTCCCAGGAGCAGCTTGTCCTGAGGCAGATTTCGGTCAACGGTCATCGCATCAAACCGACGTACGAGTCGGCAGGACGATGCGCCAAATGGTTCCAGTGAGTCCGACCGGAGCAAGTTCGCGCACGATCTCAGCCTGCGTCGGTCTGATCGACCGAGTTGACTCAGGTCTGGCGGACCGGAGCAGGCTACGACCTTGAGTGATTCATCTTCTGTGTGCGTACTTCCGCCGTTTTCGCGCAATCGAAAACTTCTGCCGTGTTGTCGACAATTTCGCATGGCCGGAACTCCCATGCACGCACAGGACACGCTGCTCCTGAGTTGCTTGGACTGGAGCGATTGCGAGCGCTGGCCGCGATCACCTCGGTGCTTGAGGAAATCGCGTCAGTGATCGGTTTGATTGCAGCACATGCTGAAGATCTGCCGACCCTGTAAATCAAATTGATGTCTCGTCGGTCCGGGCGGACCGGAGCCTGATGAATCTGGTGCTTCCCTGGCAATTCTGCC
>JANNGQ010001150.1:0-3129 GCA_031403975.1 Planctomycetota bacterium | reverse complement strand
TCCAGGAACTGCATGTATCCCGACTGCGCTTTCATCGGCACGTCCGGACGCTGAAACAATTCCACGACGCCGACGCATTTTTTCTCTTTGTGCAGCGCGCGGACAGTACCAGGACGTGTTCCGTCGGAAGCTGAGCTTCGCCGCCGTGAGTCAGTGTCCGGGCTTCTCCCGTCTGCAGAACTTCGACGAGCAGTTTCTCATTCAGTCCCAGAGCACCCGGCTTCTCCCGCAGGCCCGTCTGGTCGAGATTGACCTGAGCAATCATCCCCAGCCGCCCGGTCTCCTCAATCAGCCAGACAATTCCGGCCCGGGCACCGACAGCCGTCACGACTCGCGTCAAGAACTCCTGAAAGAAGGCCGGTGCCGGCAGATCCTGGCCGGACATCTGCTCGATCTCCCTGGCCAGCTGCATCACCCGCTCGCGAACACGTTTCAGGTTTTCGTCGGTAGGAACGGGCTCTGTCATTTGAGTTTCCGAAACACATTCAGACAATAAAACGGAGCCCTGAAGACTCAGATCCGGTCGGCACCGACGGATGCCAGGAGTCGACGATTATGACGTCGGTGGGCTCAAAAAGTCGTCAGAGGACGGATTCAATCGTCGTTTTTCAGGGCAATTGAGCGACGATCGAGGAATCTGAACTCAGCAATCCGAACACCCCTGCACGGCCGTTTCCAGGCGCTGAATTGTTCATGGCTTCGCGATTGCGGTCAAGACCGTTGAAATGGCGGCCGTATGCCGCTGTGCGAGACGAAGGTTGCCGCAGGCGAAGATTTCTCGGCAGTGGTTTCAACCGTCGGCGCCGGGCGTTCCAGGAGCCCCAGAGCGCTGCCATAAAGCAGCAGAATCTGTTCCAGTGTCGGTAGCTTCTGACCAGCCATCCAGGCCTCGGTGTTTTTCTCCAGCCCTCGATCCGCGAAGACACGAGCGGCGATCAACAGCCCTTCTTCACGCCAGACGCCAAAGGCCTGCGCCGGCAGAATTGAGATGGCATTGAGTACCGACGCAGGATCTTTACAGTTCGTGGCGCAGGATTCGACCAGTTCGCAGAAGAGCGCCTGCCGCAGCCCGGGAAGGGTCTTGCCGGTGCCGGTATCGGCAAGATTTCTGAGGCCCTCAGCCAGGTTCACTTCGCGGTTCGCCCAGGCAATGTCAAGAGTGTTTGCAACTCCGGCACCTGCCGTAGTGTGTCCGAAGAGGGCGCGTCCTTTCCGCAAATTGAGGTCCGGTGAGAACAATTCCGGAAACTCCTGACCTGTCTGTCTGGCTGCCACGGCAACGACGCCGCTCAATTCGTCCAGCAGTATTTCCTGTGACAGATCGGGCGAACTGATCATGGCCTGTTGCACGGACGCGAGTCCCCCTGACCGCACGACGCGCGACAGCAGCAGCAGATGCAGCATCCGGCGGTTTTCGGCCGCGGTGGCCAGCTGGTCGATGTGCCTGCGATAATTACGGAACATGCCGGTGAACTGATTTTCATCGCCGACGCCCATTTCCCCCGCAATTCGTTTCTTGTAACCCGCTTCATCGCTCGCCATGGCGATCGTGAGGGTGCGGAGTGCGGCAGTTGACGGTGCGGCAGCGGCCAGATCCGACGACAGTCGAGCCACTGCCGTTGCAACGTGATCTGGCTTGCCCAGCACCGCTGCGGCTCGGGCAATCTCCGCGATGGCAATCCCCTGATTCAATGCACTGCTGCGGTCTGGAACATCTTTCTGGACCAATTCCGTGGAATTCGGAAGCGGCACGGCAGCCAGCAACGGAAGCTGCTGCATCAGGGTCATGCAGGCATCCAGTTTCGCGCTATCTTTCGACGCCGCGGCAACAGCAGCCCGAATCCGCATTCCATGGACGGCATCCGCCGCAGCCGCTGCATTCTCAATCTGTGTCATCACTTCCGGCGGGGCATTGCGAAGTGCGGCCATCTCAGTGACAGCGACCAGCGAATCGGCCGACGCGCGAGCATCAGGCAGGGATGCTGCCCAGCCCACAGCTTCCGTCCAGCGCTGATGAATTGCGAGGTCCATCGCGACGGCAGCGCTGAGTGGATCAATCCAGATCAATGTCTCCAGCACTGCCGGACTTGGCAGACTGGCCTCCCGGCAGCGACCGGCCAGAAACAACCACGCTGTGCTGGAAGTCGCATCCCGGTTGTCCGCGATAGAGTTGTCAAGTTGACGCGACGCGACCAACTGCGCTGCTTCGTTCGCCCGGCCCTCGTTAATGAGCGCCGCAGCCAGCCCCAGCGCAGCTTCTGTGCCGGCGCGTCCGTTCCTGGCCAGTGTCGGCAATTCTGAATGGGCCGCCTGAAAGGCCTTTTTCGCGGCCTCCTGATCGCCTGCAGTCACTGACCGCCAGTACTGCATGACGTACGGATCCATGCGATAGAACGATCGACTGTGATCCACTGCCAGCAACTGGCTGAATTCCTGCGAGGCCAGCGTCGAGTCCGAAATCCGCAGATACAAATCACCCGTCATGCGGCGAGCCAGGGCTTTGTCGCGCGCGGTCTGACGCGCCAGAGCGATCATGCGTCTGACCAGGGCAGCAACCTGCAGCTTCGGATTTGCAGCATCTGCAGCGGCCCGGGCCTTCGTATCGGCCTCTGCCTGAATTCGCGCAAGTTCGTCTTCATCCGGACCGATCTTGTCACGATCAAACTCTGCGGGCGCGGCCAGTCTGCTGGTATCCGGCTTGCGATTCAGGATCTGAATGACGCCGATTGCCAGGCCCAGCAGTACCACTCCGACTATGCCGTACATCAGCATCGGACTACGTCTCACCGGCCTGGTTGCCTCAGCCGATTTTCTGGCGGCTTCAGCAGTGTCTGACATACGGACGGGTTTGCGTTCGCCGGATTGTTCATTGAGATCACCGGCGATAAACACCGGCACCATGCATTTTTCGTTCGCGCAGCGCACAGATTTTCCGACGGCGTTCTTCGGAACGAACCCGACCTGTTCACACATCGGACAGGTGACTTTGTGCAATCGGCCTTTCTCGGGTTTGGCGGTTGCCTGAATGGCTTGAGCAGCGGCGGCGGTGCCAATGCCGAATGGATCGTCTTCATCGACTTTCGGTTTGCCTGCGCGACCCGCCGCGACCGGGCGGGAAACAGGCTTTGG
>JANNGQ010001149.1:0-4408 GCA_031403975.1 Planctomycetota bacterium | reverse complement strand
TTCGGCCGGCTACATGAAGCGCATGTTGGCGCGCGTCGAGGGCATGCCTCTCGAGAGCGATCGGCTCACTGGCCACGCCGGACCAGATTCGCTTCGCCGTATCTCTGCCGAAGACCCGCAGCGGAAAAATCATGCGACGTCTGTTACGTGATGTCGCGGCAGGGCGTGAGTCAACTCAGGATACAACGACGCTGGAAGATCTGAGTGTGCTGGCGAAGCTGCGCTCTGATGAGGAATAGCCGGGACTTGCGGTAACCCTGGAAGGCTATCCTGCACAACTATTGCCCATGCCGTGCTTCGCTTCGGAGCGAGCTGGCTCGTTTCATGACGTCTCCGGACATGTCGTCGCGCTTCGGCTGCATCTGAAAGCTGAATTGCCGGTGGTCGGACACATGCTGTCCCAGAAAATTGTCGCTCACGAAGTCCAGCGGAAATTTCTGGTACCAGGGCGCGCTGATTCGGACCATCTCCGTGTGTGTTTCGTATCCGTCGAGCAGCAGCTGGACTTCGCGAGTTCCGTACCAGGTATAGTCGAATGACGCCGGCGTGTAGCCAATGTCCCGACCGTCCACTTTGACCAATGCGCCCTGCGGATACGAATTGACCGTTACGCGCCGATGCATACAGCCGGTCTGCAGCAAACATAGCGGCAAGAGTGCCATCAGAATCAGGAACTGGCGTAACAATGTCGGCTTCCTGCCCATACCACGGCCTTTCGAACCCGGATCCTCTCGAGTTCGCGGCAGGAGCATAATGGCAACCGGCTTTTCGGGCCAACCCCAGATACGCTGCGTCGGATGACGGCGTGGATTCGGGCGACTGGGCTGTTCGGCGAGACGTCTGAAATGCAAGACACAAGACGCATCGTCGGATTATCATTCGAATCCGGTGCCAATGAAACATGAGGGAAAGGGTTTGTAGCCGGATTCGTGAGACTTCGGAGTCAGCGGGTCACCCACGAATTCTCACGAATCCGGCTGCAAAAACCCTTCACAGCGTTGGTAGGAGGTTCGCTGTCTCTGCGATTGCGAAACCGATTCTTGAGTGTCGTGGTCGGGGAATTGCAATGGCTGTTCCGGTGAAGTGCAATTCGTGCGGGACGGGCTTCGCTGTGAAAGATGAGCTGGCAGGCAAACGCATTCGATGCGTGAAGTGTAGAGCCGTGCTTCAGGTTTCCGCGGGCAGAAAACAATCGCCAGACGCGGGAGTGCGATCCGCCAGGTCGGAATCCGTAGAAATGCCCGCAGATGGGACTCATAAGTCTCATGGGTCCCATAAGTCCCATCCGGGCGAAGCGGCCTCCTCAAATGCCCCTGTGCCACCAAACACACCTCAGGTGCGTCAGGCCCGGATCATCTCTCTTGAAGTGCCAACAGTTGCCGCTGCAGAGCCCGTTCATCAGTCGAGTCTGGCTGCTCCTGTCATTCGCGCGCGTGCGGTTCGAGGGCCGCAGGATGTACAGGCCGACAACGTCCGGCACACGGCGGCAGCGCTGTCAGCTCCGCCGGAGGATTTTGAGACGCTGCAGCGTAAAGTGTTTGCGTCGTTCATGGTGGAAACGATCGAAGCGGTTCCTGTCAGAGCTTCCTATCGCATCGGGATCGCTGTCGTTTCGCTCTTCATGATCATGCTGCCGCTGGTGTATGTCGGACTGATCGGAATGGCCGCCTGGGGAACGTGGTATCATGCGACGAACCACACGGGCATGATTTCCGCCGCATCCGGGGCCGGCACGGGACGTAATGCCGGTCGGGCCGTTGTGTTTGCTTTCCTGGCCTACCTGGCACCGATCGTGGCGGGTGTCGTGCTGATACTGTTCATGCTGAAGCCGCTCTTTTCGAAGCCGTCAACGGACTCCGGTCGACGTTCACTCAAGCCAGACGACGAACCTTTGCTGTTTGCGTTTGTAACGAGAATCTGTGAGGCCGTCGGATCACCCCGTCCGCGCCGCATTGACATCGACTGCAACATTAACGCCAGTGCCAGCTTCGGTCGTGGTCTGCTGAGCATGTTCGGCAACGATCTTGTGCTGACAATCGGCATGCCGCTGGCAGCGGGGCTGACAATGCGACAGTTTGCGGGAGTGCTGGCTCATGAATTCGGCCACTTCACGCAGGGCGTCGGGATGAGACTGACCTACTTGATCCGGTCCATCAGTTATTGGTTCACGCGAGTCGTTTACGAACGCGACTCATGGGATGAGCGGCTGGAGTCGGCATCGCAGAGCATCGATATCCGTGTCGGCTGGGTGTTGTACCTGGTCCGGTTCTGTGTCTGGCTCACGAGGAACATCCTGTGGGTGCTGATGACGATCGGCAACCTTGTCGGAGGCTTCCTGCTGCGGCAGATGGAATTCGATGCCGACCGCCACGAGGCGCGTGTTGCCGGAAGCCGTATCTTCGCGACGACCGCTCGGCAGCTGGCCGTCCTTGGCATCGCTCATCGCGGTGCACTCGCGGATCTCAGCGGCTTCTACAGTGAGGGTCGACTGGGTGACAATCTGCCGAAACTGATTCTGCTGAATGTGGACCAGCTTCCGGAGAAAGTGCATTCGAAAATCGACGAGATGATCATCGAATCGAAGACCAGCGTCTTTGATACTCATCCGGCCGACAGCGAACGCATGGCGAATGCGGCAAAGGAAGACACTGACGGGATTTTTCCATTACGACTGCCGGCCGCTCATCTGTTCCGACGCTTTGATTTTCTTTCGCGAGCCGTCACCTGGGATTTCTACAAAGAAGTCTTCGGCAAAGAACTGAAGAAATCGGACATCCATCCGGTTGACGAACTGATGAAACGTCAACAGCGGCAGACGGATGCCTTCAAGTCGCTGCGGCGATTCTTCCAGGGACACATGTCGTGGTATCGGGCCTTCCAGAGCCCGACAGTCGCGTGGGATCTCCCGAGGAACGTGCCGCAGGCCATGGCCCAGATGAAAAGCAGCCGGGCGACAATGCTGAATGAAGCAGACGACTATGCAGCCGCCTGGAAGAAGTTCGATGAGTGCGATACACAGCTGATCGAATCGGGCCTCGCCGATGTCCTGCTGAAGGCGGGCGTCAAAGTCCGGAAAGCCGACTTCAGGATTCCGCTGACGACGAAGGCTGAAGTCCTGCAGGCACGCGAGGCTGCCGAGATCCGTCAGGGGCGACTGGAGCCGAAACTCATTCCCTTTGAAGACGCAGCCACCGACCGTCTGTACTCGGCCCTGCAGCTCGCGCGGACTGATGAGCTGACACCAGTGCTGAGCCGGGCGTCAGTGACGGTTGCCGAAATCGATCAGCTGCTGGAGATCTTCGGTCACATGAACGAGCGGCTGGGACAGCTGCTGGCAATCCGGGATTCACAGATCGCGATGGGCCGCCTGCTGGCCTTGTTTGCACAGAACACCCAGAACATGTCCGTGTTCACAGCGATGCAGAAATGGATGACCGGTCTGAATGAGCATCTGATTCATCTGCGGCAGTCATTTGAGTCGCTGGCCTACCCTTTCGACCACGCCAAAGCCGACATCAGCATGGCCGACTATCTGCTGAAAGAACTGCCCGATAAAGAGAATCCCGTTGAGCTGTATGAAGCCGCCGACGCCATCGGCAACGCTCTCCCGCCGCTTCAGGCAAGAGTCCTCGGGCGACTTTGCATGATTGCTGAAATCGTCGAAACCCATTTCGGTCTGCCTCCGCTCAGTGATCCTCCGGACGACGGGGAAGACATGGATCTCAGCGAAGACGACGAATAGTTCCTCTGTTCCACATTCGACCTCGTTGGCCTTGTGCCAACCGTGAGAGTGATTGACGGCTAACCAATTCATCATGTTCACCATCCAGGCAAAGGGACTGTCGGAGCAGTCGCGATTCCTTGTGGGGCAGGCTTCCAGCCTGCCTGGGCTAAAACAAACGCAGGTTTTTTTGAATCGATCAGGCAGGCTGGAAGCCTGCCCCGCGATAAAACCGCCGGGCCCTTTCCGAGCGTCTGCCGGTACAGCAACTCGCTGTACTCTGCTGCCATCTGCAACGAAATCCATCCGCCTTGAAGTGTGCGCTGCCGCTGGTTGTTGTTCGGAGTCAGGACATCTAAACTTCGTGCGAAAACTCCCGATCTCAGTCGTTCGGACGGTTGTTCGCCGAAGTCCGGGAGTCACTCTCAGAAAGCTGCTCGATGCCCCGCGTGTGTGTGAAGGAACTGAAAGACGGCGATTCCGTCAATGAGATTTTTCTGCTGGCCGACAAGCAGCTTCGGGCCAACCGCAACGCCAACCTGTATCTGCTGGCGACTTTGCGTGACCGCACCGGTGTGATCAGCGGACTGATGTGGAATGTTGCCGAAGATTCCGTACAGGATTTTTCAGCCGGAGACTACGTCCGAGTGCGGGGCAAGGTGCAGGTCTATCAGGGTGGCCTGCAGA
>JANNGQ010001148.1:0-3178 GCA_031403975.1 Planctomycetota bacterium | reverse complement strand
GGCGATCATCATCCTTGTGTCCGGCGTCGGTATTTTTGTGAGCATCTATAACTCAATGGCCGATCGTCGCCGGGAAATCGGCATCATGCGAGCCCTCGGTGCCGGCAGAATTCATGTGTTCGGAATCGTGCTGTCGGAATCCGCGCTGCTGTGTGTCGGCGGCGGCATGCTCGGCTGGATCGTCGGTCATGCACTGGCCGTGGCCGCCGCGCCGTGGGTGATTCAGCAGACCGGTCTGCTGATCAATCCGTGGGCGGTCAATGCCTGGGAAGCAGTGCTGTTTCCGGTACTCGTCGGACTTGCCGTATTGGTGGGTTTCCTGCCGGCGATGACGGCATACCGGACCAACGTGGCGGATGCGCTGAATTCCTGAGACGGGCCTGACCACAGTCGCCTTACGGCAAGAACTTGTGTTTTATCAGCGTCAGCGCCAGACTTCCCGTGTTATTGAATGTCACGCAGAACGAAGGCTGAACGCATGAAATCGAATCCCGTCAAGGCCGCGCTGGCGGCCGGGAAGCCGCAAGTCGGGACATGGTTGTCCTTTGGTGACGTCTTCACGGCACGGCTGATGGCAAAGACCGGGTTTCCGTGGCTCACGGTTGATCTGGAACATTCCCCCATTGATTGGCAGATGGCGTCGCTGATGTTTGCCGTGATTGCCGATGCTGGCTGTGTGCCGCTCGCACGAGTTCCACGCGGCGACCACGATCTGATCAAACGAGTGCTGGACGGTGGTGCCTGGGGCGTCGTTGTCCCGATGGTCAACACGGTCGAACAGGCAAAAATTGCCATTGCCGCTGCTAAATATCCGCCACAGGGCAACCGGTCCATCGGAGGCAGCATTCCGGCACAGAACTTTCAGACGGCGACTGGTGAGTATTATCAGCGTGCGAACGACGAGATTCTGGTGATTCTGCAGACGGAATCCCCGGAAGGCGTTGCTAATGCCGAAGCGATCTACAGCCTTCCGGGAGTCGACGCAATCTTTGTCGGCCCCAACGATCTGTTCTGGCAGATGAAGCAACCGGATGGAACAGAACCGACTCCTGAAGAATTTGAGGCCATGCTGCAGCGCGTGCTCGCGGCAGGAAAAAAGACGGGAACTCCAGTGGGCATTCACTGCATGAGCGTCGAAGAAATCCAGCACCGCATCGGTGAAGGATGGCAGTTCCTGGCGCTGCAGAGCGAGCTCAAAATGATGGTCACCAGGGCTCAGGACCTTGTGCAGCAGCTGGGGTTAGCGACGGCGTCCGACCTGGCTCGGTACTGAAGCCTGTCTCCCTGACTTGTGGCCTGAGCACAGCCGCGGGCATGCTTCAGAATGCCTGATGAAAGAGCTTCGAGTCTTCGCAAACCAGCGTTGCATCGGGTTCGGTACCGACAGAGGATTCGGGAGACCGTGTCGCAGCGACCGCATGAGGGGCGGGATCGTTCGCAGCCTGGAGAATCTGGTTCGGGTGCTGATGCCACCAGGCTTCCGCCTCCAGCCAGGTCCACTCACGCGAACTGGCACACTGTTCGAGTGCCTCCTGCAGTTCGCGGGCCGACTGGTATCGATCGGTCGGCTGCTTACGAAGGCACTTCATCACAACCTCGGCAAGATCCAGCGGAACGGAGACGCCCATGGCATCGACCCGAGGAGCCTCCACTGTCGCATGTGCCATCACCAGCATGACCGGATTGTCGTCTTCGAACGGAGTTCTTCCCGTCAGCAGGTAATAGGCAACTACGGCCAGCGAATAGAGGTCGCCGCGGCAATCGGGTTTCGCGCCGCGCGCCTGTTCGGGGCACATGAAGCGAGGCGAACCCTGCAGCTTGCAGCTGAACGCCTGGATTGCACCGTCACTGAAACTTGCCGGGCGTACAAGGCCGAAATCCAGGAGTTTGGCAACATCGTAAACCTGACCACGTTCCGCAAGGAAAATGTTACTGGGTTTGATGTCGCGGTGGACAAGTCCCTGTTGAGCCGCCTCATGCAGGGCTCCACAGAGTTGACGCAGGATGTAGATCACTCGTCCAGCCGGCAACGGGCCGAATTCGTCGACCAGCTGCCTCAGGTTCAGTCCCTGCAGATACTCCATGGCGTAATAAAACGTACCGTTCGGCGTACTGCCGTAGTCATAGATCTGCACTGTGTTCCAGTGCGTGAGCTGAGCGGTTGCTTTGACTTCGCGTTCAAATCGCACCAGCATTTTCTTGTCCGCTGACTTATCGCGGCGAATGAGTTTGACGGCACATTTTCGTTTCAGCAGCCGGTGTTCCGCGAGGAAGACATCTCCCATGCCGCCGGAGCCGATGAGCTCGTGCAGGGTGTAGGGGCCGAGCTGCTCCTGTGCATGACTGCGTCGCTGTCGTTTCCGGCTGATCACGCAGGTGTAGATGGCGAGACCGAAGCCGGCGACAAGTGTTGATGAACAGCCGGTCAGGATTCCTGCCGTTCGTGTCGACGCTGCTGAAACGTCGGCAGCTGAAGAAACCTCGCCGACGACAAATCCTGCGGCAAGAATTGCCCCCGCACTGACGCAATGAACCCACAAACTTCCGGTCAGCAATCGGCGCCGATTCACAGGATCGGCATGGAAGTCGGACGCCGACTTGTGAGTATGGACGCGGGTCGCTTCCAGCGGGAAGTCACCGGTCTGGTCATCGGCGGATATTCTGATAGGAGCCGCTGCATTCATGAAGAAATGTCGAAACGAAAGTCGGTGTTGCCCGTGAGAACACCCCGGGGCGGTCAGAAATGGGTCAGTGCGGCGCAGGGCTTGACTTCGCGCAGCGGCATCCAGACGAACCATAGACCGTACTTCTGTGCCCTGTTGTGCTGTCTGGATGAAATCCGCACCAACGGCTGTGTTCTGCCGCGCTGCAGAATGTCAACAGGGGCAGGTGTTTCGCTGCGGCATCATTCCTGATCCGGAATCCGGGGCAATTGCCCAATGCCTGGCGGATCGTGTGGCATTTTGGCAACATATCGGACAACAGTCGGCTGTGAGTTCGGCTTCCGGATCTTGTTCTCCTCATATCCCCCGTGCTTGTACTCAGGACCATGCTGATGGCTCGACCAGTGATTATTCGGACGTTGTTGTCAATTCTCGGTGGTGCAGCGGTGTCAATACCGTTGCAGGCCCAGGAATTCCGGTTGCATTCGTTCGGGCGGCAGCAGCTGTCGGATCTG
>JANNGQ010001147.1:0-1752 GCA_031403975.1 Planctomycetota bacterium | reverse complement strand
TTGTTCGATGTAGACGTCGACATCGCGAACACCACGGACAACGCGCATGGCTTCGTGCTGAGTCCACCCTGTATTGGCATCGGCAATCAGTCGATCCGTCGGATGCAACATGGCCCGAACCGTGTGAATCCGCTCAATATCCACATCCGGATTGCCACCGACTTTCAACTGAAACCGTGTGTATCCTTCAGACCGGTAGGCCGCGACTTTGCGAGCCATCTGCTCGGGAGTCTCCTGTGAGATTGCCCGGTACAGCTGCACTTTGTCCCCGAACCGGCCTCCAAGCAATATGCAGACCGGCAGCCCCGTAAGTTTTCCAAGGAGGTCCCAGCAGGCGACGTCGATGCCCGACTTCACATAAGGATGACCTTTCAGCGCAGCATCCATCGTTCGATTGAGCTTCGCCAGTTCGCGCGGGTCGTGTCCGATCAAATGCGGCCCGAGTTCCTTCAGCCCAGCCCGAACTCCTTCAGCATACGCCGGCAGATAAAACGGCCCGAGGGGGCAGACTTCGCCGTAGCCGATCAGTCCCTCGTCAGTTTCAACTCCGACGATCGTTGTGTCGAACACAGAAACGGACTTGCCTCCGGACCAATTGTACCGGCCCTCCACAAGCGGCAGTTCGACTCGATGAGCGAAGATGCGGGCAATTTTCATCAGCAGCAGGTTCCTTGCAGGTGCGAATCACATCCAGCAGCGAATGACCAGCGCGGTTTGTAGCTGAAGTCGTGAGACTTCAGATCGGAATTCTCACGAGTTCCTCTACACGAATTCTGGAACACACTTCAGATCAGCAATCCAATCAACGCTGCGCCGAGCACGATGACAGGCTCGGGCAGCTTTCTGAACTTGAGCAGCAATGCGATTGTCAGCGCCAGCATCAGAATCTTGGGAAACTCCGGCGTCCAGCCGTACGCTCCATGCTCGTCAAGGCTGAAAAGTGTACGCCGGCCGAGCACGACGCACGAACCAGCAATGGCACCTACCGCTGCCGCCGTGACACCATCCACGAAGGCCACGAAGGCCACGATGCCCGGTCGCTTGCCATGCCTCTTAAAGTATGGTGCCGGAATGATCGTCAGCAGATAGCACGGCAGAAATGTCGCAAAGGCAGCCACAGTCGCTCCTGCCAGACCTGTCAGGAAATCCGCCCCGCGAGCCGTCACGATATATCCAATGAAACCGACAGTGATCACGACGGGTCCCGGCGTAATCATTGCCACAGCCACAGCGTCAAGAAACTCCTGATCATTCAACCAGCCGTATTCCTTCACTACACCGCCGTACAGAAAAGGTACGATCGCAAGGCCACTGCCGAATACGAACGCTCCGGCTTGTGTAAAAAACATCGCAATCTGCGTCAGCAATTCGGTCAACGAAACCTTCGCAGCAGGCACGAGTGCCAGTGAGGGAAGAATCATACAGGCCGCTGTCGTCCGACTCCTCCGCCATGGCGAAAGACGGACGGCCCAGACGATCAGACCAGCCCCGAGAAAAAACAGGACGCTTTCCGTTTCCGTGATAATCGTTGCCGCGGCACTGATGAGATAAATTGTCCACATCAACCAGTTCCTGCCGATTGTCCTCTGCGTCAGTCTGTATGTGCTGATCGTGATGATCCCGATCACGCTCGCCCCGACGCCGTAGAACACGGCCTGAATCCAACTGATACCTCCGACGGCGACATCCGCCCAGCCCAGCATCACCACCAACAGAAACGACGGCAGGACAAACGCCACGCCGACAAGGGTT
>JANNGQ010001146.1:0-2054 GCA_031403975.1 Planctomycetota bacterium | reverse complement strand
CGTCATGGCCAGCGGCGGCAACGCGGGTTCGCAGTCGGCGACTTTATTCATCCGCATGTTTGCGCTGCAGCCGACAGAAACAAAAGGTGGCCCGGACGACGTGATTGACCGCAGGCTCGTTCTGCGGGAATTCGTCATCGGCCTGGCCCTGGGCATTGCTTTGGCGTCGCTGGATTTTTCCGTCGCCTGGCTGTGGTTCGGTCGCAGTGCGTCGGAAGCGGCTGTGATCGCGACGACGGTGGTCACAGTCGTTATTCTCGGCACCTCGGCCGGGACACTGCTTCCGCTGCTGCTGCGCCGGTCAGGGATGGACCCGGCGATCATGTCCAATCCGCTGATTGCGGCGATGGTGGACGTTCTCGGCGTGGTGATCTTTTATGAAATCGCCATGCTGTTTCTGACGTGACGACCTCTCGGAAGCACTCGGCTCCCGGCGATTCGACGCGGTGGTCGGCTACGGAACCATATACCGTTTCACATCTCCGACCGTCTTCGGGTCTTTCAGCTCGATCAACTTCAGATTCTCGACCGCCGTGATGGCAAAATCCGGTCGAGTGATTGAACCGTCGGCGGCGGGTGTGCCTTTCTCCTTGCTGCAATAGTACAGATACCGCACGATCGCGCGGCGGATCGAAGGGATGGCAAATTTCTCATCGTCGTACATCGTCATCAGCCGTTCCTGGAGGCTCCAGTCCTTCCAGCGTGCAAGGTCAGTGATGACCAAGTCTGCCAATTCAGGGCGGTCGAGCAGAATCTGCATGGATTGTTTGAGGCGATCCTTGGGCAGATGATTCGGTTCATAAGTCCACATGAACCGAAGCGCCTGCATGACAGCATAGACTTCACTGAACGGCAATTTGACTTCTTTTCCGTCGGCAGTCATTGCGACAGTCGTCCGCATCTTGGTGTCTTCCAGCAGTTTCAGGCCTTCTTCTCCGCGGATCAGCATGTAACCGGCCATGACGCCTTCGATCCCCAGCCGGAAATCGCCGTCGAGCGTCACGATTTTCTTTTCAAGGATCGATGCATCTTCAGGCCTGCCGCAAAGTCCGGCCATCATTCCATAGAAACCGATTCGCGTGAGCGGTGTTTTGGGGTCTGCCAGCCAGTGCAGAATCTTCTCGCGCGGCATGCGGTCCTTGAGCGGTTTGATGATCTCGTACGGCGCTGATGCGAACTCCCCATAGGCATCGTTCGACACCATCAGATCGGGATGCTCGAAATAGGGCATGAAATACAGCAGCCGTTCGCTTTGAGCCGCGGGGTCCGTCGCAGTCGGCGGCATTTCCGAAAGGTACTCCCAGCCGACCGCCGTAACTTCCGCAGGCGAATGCCAGTCTTCCAGTCGATCTTCCGGCCCCATCAGCGTGTACGTCGCAGTTTCAGATCCTGCGATGTACTGAGGCAACTCAATCGTTTGTCCTATCGCGAATCTGTCTCCTTTCGTGAAACTGACATCGACCAGTTCAAACTTTGAAGTGCCTCCACGGACTTCGGTCGGCTTTGTACCGCCGACCCATTTCGCCAGCAACAGGTGATCGCACTGCTGAATCTGCTCGGCCATCATCAGTGACGGTGCATCGCAGAACGGGCAGCAGCAGTTGGCAGCGATCGCTGCTGATGGTGCAGACAACACTACGCAGACGCTGAAGACGGCAAAGCGGAAATGTGCGTTCATAGAGTGCGACCAGACTGAGGAATCAAAAAGGCGCGGCAGCAAGCGAACGACGGCAACCGGCACTGAATTGTACCGCCCGCCGACAAAGAGTGCAGGCGCGGATTGTCCCAAACGGCCAAATTCGATTCAACCGCTGCATTCACGCGCCGCGGACAGGAAAGCTCTGCAGGGCTGGCGCCCGATTGCACTCGCTTGTCGTCGATAGACACTAACCCGAAGCGTCAGTTTTGAAGTCGCGCATTTCAGGCCCGGAGGGCCGATATATCCCATGCCGGTGGCGTAAGCCACCGGTATACGAGAATCAAAAACTTAAGGCCTGAAGGGCCGGCACACTGGCGCTTGTGTCGGCCCTTCAGGCCTGAATCGCTGTGTTTTC
>JANNGQ010001145.1:0-6901 GCA_031403975.1 Planctomycetota bacterium | reverse complement strand
GCTCATGTCGCCCTTTCAGCGCTGATCGCAATGAATTCACACGTGCCAGTGGCTCACGCCACTGGCTACATCCTGTCGAGCCTTCAGCTCTGAGAAACTGCGCAACTTCAAAACGCGCCAACGAGGCCGCCTCGCGGGCGCTTCGGGTTGGTAAATTGTTTACTACCGCTGGCCTCACTGCAAGCTGTGACTGTGCCGGACCAATATCAGACTTGATCGGCTATCAGCGAGGAACGCCCCCTCAATTGCAGTCAAGTTATGGTCTGCAGCGGGATTCCGGAAGGACTGCGCTTCACCAGACGGCCATTCATCCCGATCAACGTTCAGGACACCGATACCACCGCCAGTGAATTTCTGCCTGCGTTTGCCGTCCGTGCGGGGGTCGTCCGCGTTAAAACAGTCGAATTTCAATCCGGTCGCGGTGGGATCATCCCGAGAGCGAATCGTACTGGGGATTGCGGATGCCTGAGGAGACTGGTCAAGAGCATCAATCGGCTGCCATTCAGGAAATCCATCGAGACGGACTTCCGCAGCCGGATTCAGGTCTCTGCGTGTTTGAGCTTCTGAAATCATTTCCCTGAAGGACCTTGCAAATTCCTCGTCCTGAGTCATTTTCAACTGCAGACGAATATTCGAGGTCATAGCAAAATTTGCCCAAAGGGCGGCTTCGCGAAATCGCCCGAGTGACTTCATGAGTTCGACCGTTTTCCACGATTCCGCGGTGCTGCCCCGCTTTGCCGCCAGCGTAACCGTGTTGAACAACGTGTCGAGGTTTTCAGCCCGCTCGCGAAACGGTGCTCCAGGTGTCGTCTCCAGGAGTTGTCCCAGTCGCAGATTTGCGCCGCGGTCGTTGGGATCGATGCGAATTCCTTCCAGCAGGCAGCGTATGGCCATTTGAGAATTCCCCGACTGCTGGCACCATTCTCCTCGGACAAACCAGATCCCAGCGTGCTTTTCGGCGTCAGGTGGCAGTTGCCGGTTCCACTCAAGAAGCAATTCGGGAGACGTCGTCAGAATGACTCTGCCCCTGGCGAAATGCGCTTCTGTTTCATTCGGATTGGCCGCAATCACGCGTTCGAGCATCTCGAGCGCCTCTTGCGGCTGACTCTGGCTGAACGCGATCTTTGCAAGCCCCAGGAGGGGCCACGCATCGTCTGGCCAATCCTGCCGCCATTTTTCCAGCATGTCCTGATCGATCACCTGATCCGGGTCGGCAGCGAACAGCACGAGCGACGGAAACGAGAACATTTCCTGCCGCGTCAGCAATGACTGGATATAGATCGAGGCTTCCTGGTTGCGGCCGGTCTTCAGAAGCAGCAGAGCCAATTGTTCACTGGCCACGGGTTGTCGCGGTACCAGCCGAAGTTCTCCCCGAAAGTGACTCTCGGCTGACTTGTAATCGCCCTGCTCGTAAGCTGCGAGTCCCATCTCCAGGTGGAGCCCAGGACGTTCCGGAACGGGCCGGTTCCAAAACCACAGAACGGTCGCGAAAACGGAAACTCCCAACAGCGATTTCCGCGGGTGACGAAGAAACATGAGTGCCTCTGGAGTCAAAAACGGGCTGGTCGAAAGTGTTCCTTCAACCGGTATTGGAAAGGCTTGCAGGGCCTCCGCAGACTCTGATCACTGATTCCGCCTGGATCATTCCGTCCCGGGAGCTGATTTCTCGGCTGGTTCCCTCAGGACGATCGGCTCCCCAGTGGCCATGGCTTTCAGGTTCTGCACAATCCCGGAAGGCCAGTGGATCTCTACATCTTCTGCGATTGTCGCTTGACCGGTGCCAAAAAACAGCCGCGGGTCGCTGGACGATGCGTAACTTCCACCGGCCTTTACCTGTCGCAGCATCTGCGGCTGGTTCGCGGCCACTCGAACCCTGACGAAAGCTCCCACGGCATCGCGACTGCTGCTCGTGCCGATCAATCGAATCACTAATGATGAATTTGTTCCGGATTCATTCGAGAGGATCTCCAGCGGTTCGTTCGTACACGATATGGCGAGGTCCTGATCGCCATCGTTGTCAAGGTCGCCACAGGCAACTCCGCGACCCATGTGCGGCTCTCGCATAAACTGTCCGGCGACTGGCGCGACATCATGGAACCGCGGACCGGGATCGTTCTGGAACAGCAGCGGTGGCTGTCTCAGTGGTGCATTGCGTGGATAACGGATCACATGCCCATTCGAAACAAACACGTCCTCATCACCATCCCGATCAAAATCCGTGAAGACCGTTCCCCAGCCGACCGCCAGTCCTCCGACCGCTGTGATACCAGTCGAACGGCTGACATGCTGAAAGAAGAAGTTGCCATCGTTTCGATAGAGAGCGAAGCTCTCCCGCTCAAAATTTGAGACCCAGATATCGGGCCGACCGTCCAGATTGTAGTCTCCCACATCGACCCCCATGCTGCCGTCCGGTGTCCCGACATCGCTCAGGCTGGTACCACTTCTGGTTGAGGCGTCTTCCAAAGTGCCATCGCCTCTGTTGCGATACAGAAAATTGGGGACCGTGTCATTCGCCACATAAATATCGATGTGCCCGTCGAGGTCGACATCTGCCATCAGCACTCCCAGCCCTTTGCCATCGGTGCGTAACTGCAGTTCCTCGCTGAAATCAGTAAACGTGCGATCGCCGTTGTTGTGATAGATCGTATCCGGAAGCGGTTCGAATCGCCGCGGAGGACAGACTTCCCGAAGACCGGCCTCCGGTCCGTCGCAGACGGGATTGTTGTCCGGTGACCAGTTGACGTAGTGAGCCACATAGAGATCCGGGTTGCCATCACCATCCACATCGCCGCACGCCGCACTGCTGCTCCATTGAACGTCGGTCAGCCCTGCTTCGCGAGCGATCTCACGAAACGTGCCATCTCCCTGATTCTGAAAAAACAACAATCCGCCGTACCCGGTGATCAGCACATCCGAAAAGCCGTCGTTATCAAAATCCGTGACGGCCGCCCCGTGACTGTACCAGGGTGCCGTCGCCACACCAGCCGGGTCAGCGGCTTCCGAGAATCGCCAGTTCCCGTGATTCCTGAAAAGACCGGCCGACAGCCCGACAACTCTTTTCTCCGTTTCGTAACGACCGCCGCCTGGCACAAGCAAATCGACATTCCCGTCGTTGTCGTAGTCGATCATCCCAACGCCGCCGCCGAGAGATTCGAGAATTGCGTAATGATCTGACTCTTCGCCATTGCGATAAGTAAAATTGATTCCGGCCCTTGCCGCCATCCCGGAAAAAGAGGCGACCGAGACAGTCGCGTCGTCCGCCATGGGTTCAGTAACTTTCGGACTCTTGCCAGTCTTAGACCCGGGTTCCGGCTTCGCACTCGGCGGCGCGTCCGACGTGCATCCCTGGAGTGCGATCGAGAGAAAAGCAACGAGAAGCAGCAGGAACGACAATGCTGCCGTTGAATCCTCCGGATCCGCAAATGACCGATGTCCTTCGAATTCCCTCACAGTTGCGGATACCTCTGCTTTTCAATGGTCAATTGTTGGTGCCGGCATTCAAGCTGTTTGTCGAGGCTTACGGAATCTTCGCCGAGAGTGTGAAGCAAGTCCGGGAATTTTCAAAGCAATTCCCGATGCGTCGCGGTGAATACTTAAGGACTCAAATCAGCCGATCCCGCCGCCTCGTGACGGGCCGGAGTTCTCCAGCGTTTTCCGGATAGAGGCCCGACGCGAGCGCGTTCGGCTGGCCTTAATTCCACGCCATCGGGCCTGACCCATTCGTATCGACACAATTCACGACCATGAATCTGCTCGGGCTGGATCCGTTGCCGCGTGCTGCTGCGATTCATCAGCGTTTATCAGCGTTTATTAGTGGTTTCAAACCGCTAATGGACGCTAATGGACGCTGATAGCGGCAAATCAAAGTGAGGCCGCAAACTCCATACTTCATCACGATTGAGATCGTGTCAGTCATTCCCGCGCGGAGGATCATCCGATTTGTTTTCAGTCAGAGATTTCGCAATTCCACGATGTTTTTCTTCCGGCTCGAGGTTTCCGATTCGGTGATAGTAGTCGGCCAATGCGACGTGCGATGCGGTATGGCGGGGATTGAGATCAATGACACTCAGCAGCCAGCGAAGGCCTTCCTCAGGCGCGACATGGTTCATTGAGATCATGGCAATTTCGTATCGCACTTCAGGCTGATTTGGATCATGATCAAGGCTGTCGATCAATTCTTGCCTATGCCGCAACTGCTCTTCTGCCGCGGTAACTTTTCTGAACAATTCGCCAGCCTGTTCGGAAGCTCCTGAAGCCTGTAGCGCCGACGCCAGCGAATACTGGATTTCTGAATCGATTGGATTCTCATCGTACAACGGCTCGAGCAATTCTATGGCGGCCTTCGCGTCGCCGTCCATCAAAAGAACTCTGCCCATCGCAATCCTGGCGTCAGTGTTCTCGGACGACGAATTCAAAACCTGCTGCAGCACGGACCTGGCTTCGGGGATCTTGCCACTGGCCAGCAGCAATTCGCCCCACGCAACCAGCAGCACGCTGTCGTCCGGCGTTTCCCGGAGACATTGCAGGAACTGCGTCTCGGCTTTGTCGTATTCATGCAGTTCGCGCAGACAAACTGCCATGCCACGGCGAATTCGGGTGAGATCGGGAGCCCGCTTCAGAGCTTTTTCGTAGGTTGCTGCAGCCTCTTTCCAGCGTCCGGCGTCCTGGAACCAAATGCCTCGCAATTCATATGGCCGTGGATCGTCAGGGAAGTCTGCTTCCCACGCGGTGAGTAATGGCATGGCTCTTGCGATCTGATAATTACGAAAATACCCTGCCACAAGGGCCTCACAGATTTCTGGTGCGTCGTCACCCGGGTCCTGCAGCAGTTGCTGCAAATGGGGTTCTGCCTCCTGGATCTGCCCGGACTGCGCCAGAGTCAGCCACTGCTCGAGTTCAAGCCGCTCGACGGGAACTCCCTGATCCCAGGCTGTCAAAAGATGCTCCCTGACGAGATCGAGCTTTCCCTGCCGACGGTAGGCTTTTGCGAACAGCAGATGAGTCTGCCCGACGCGATTCCACTCCGGAATCGACTCCAACCAACCGAGAGCCGCCTCGGCATTTCGTTCGCGCAACGCTCGTTCAGCGAAAACAGTCTGCAATTTACGGCTGACCGTGGGATACGCGATGCAAAGTCCGATAAGCACCAGAACGGCGCAGGCCCAACGGAAAGGTTTTCCGCGTTTTGATTTGAACAACCGCATTCCAACAGCTCCGACACCACCTTCTGCTCCGGACGACTGCAGAGAACAACCGGCACAACGTTGATGATAACAGTCGTCTATCTTGAAGCGAATGATTGAGTTCTCTGAACTGACTGCCTGACTGACGAAGTCACTCCGGAACAAGCCGGCCATTCTGACTGGAATTCACAGGTTCCTGACGTCCGAATGTCGCCTTGGGAACAATGGAATCGTATCATTCCGGCCATGGAACACTGCGCGAGCAAGTCCCTGCATCGATCGTTGACTGAACTGGGCTCACCAGGATGAATCTCCGAATTCCCGTGGTTGTGGTGGCCGCCGTCGGTATTGGATTTCTCGGCTGGGCAATTCTTCGAGACCGTTCGACGGAGACATTACCTGAACCGGCAGAAACGACCGTCGATGGGTCCGAAAAGACTGTCGACAGAATTGTGGACATTGAAGCGCTGCGGCCGAAGGTCGTGGCGTTCTGCGCGGATTGCCACGGCATGCCGGCTCCGGACACTTTTCCCCGCGATGCCTGGTTCGCGGAAGTGGATCGCGGTTATCGGTTCTATCGTCAATTCGGGCGATCCAATGTTGAAGTCCCGGTGATGAGTGACGTCGTGGCGTGGTATCGCCAGCAAGCGCCTCTCGCATGGGAAGTTCGGGGGACTTCTGCGGCAGCCGATCAGCCCGTGCAGTTCGACCGTCAGTTGCTGACATTTTCCGAAGCACCAGGGCAGTACCCGGCAGTCTCTTATCTGCACTGGGATCGTTCCGGGAACGACTCTGATCGCGCATTGCGTTTCTGTGACATGCGGTCAGGTCATGTGAGCAGTGTGTCGCTCGACAGGGCCGCTCTGACCTGTACAACTTTGGCACAACTGAAGAATCCCGCCCACATCGAAACCTGTGATCTTGACCAGGATGGATTACAGGATCTGATCGTTGCGGAACTGGGCAGCTTCCAGCCAGCTGACCACCAACATGGCAAAGTCATCTGGCTTCGCCAGTCGAGTGCGTCTGAAACCTATGAGTCCATAACCCTGATGGAAGGACTGGGCCGGATTGCAGATGTCCAGTCGGGAGACTTCGATCAGGACGGAGATCTTGATCTGGTCGTCGCGGAATTCGGCTGGATGAGGACAGGTCGAGTGCTGGTGCTGACAAACACGAGCGACACTCCCCGGCAGCCAGTCTTTGAGCTGCAGGTGATCGATTCCCGACACGGCGCGATTCATGTGCCGGTGGCTGATCTGAATGGTGACAGTCTTCCGGATTTTCTGGCTTTGATCAGTCAGGAGTTTGAGGTCATCGAGGCATTCGTCAATCGGGGCGATGGCAGCTTTGAAAGGACAACGATTTACGCTGCCGGAGATCCGTCGTTCGGATCCAGCGGCATTCAACTGGTCGATCTTGATAACGATGTCGATCTCGATGTGCTCTATTCCAATGGCGACAGTCTTGACAGCCACTATCTGAAACCCCTGCATGCAGTCCATTGGCTTGAGAACACCGGCAATCTGAAGTTTGTGAGCCATGAGATCGCACGGCTTCCGGGAGCGTCCCGTGCGGTCGCTGCTGACGTTGACGGAGACGGAGATACTGATGTTGTGGCAGCGTCGTACCTGCCTGTCACGCTTTTGCAGCAGGCACCCGCCGGCACTTATGACAGCCTGGTCTGGTACGAGAATCGTGGCGGCGGACAGTTTCTG
>JANNGQ010001144.1:0-2924 GCA_031403975.1 Planctomycetota bacterium | reverse complement strand
TAATAGCCTGGCCCGGGCACAGGCACAGCGTCGGGCCAGGTCAACGAGCGTCAATCCAGCACCACGTCCCAACGGGCCAGCCAGTCGAAGAGAGTCGCCCGAGCAACACCCGAATGGCCGGCCCGTTGGGCCTGAAATGTTGGCATGGTGTCTGTTTCCTGGGCCGACGCTGTCGCTTGGCCCAGGCTATTGGAGTGGATGGACCTTTGGTCCGGAATCGCCGGCCCTCTGAGAGTTCAGACGACAAATGCCCATTTCTATACTGCGCACTTCATTTCACGATGAACCTTTTTTGTGCTCTCTAAGCCCTTCCTGAGCGGCAGACCGATCGCTGGATCGATCACAGGGTGGTCTGGGCATCGGACTGGCTTTGATACAGCAACTTACGGAGTTGCACAGAGGAAAGGTCCAAGATTCCAGCATCCCTGGGAACGGCAGTTCGTACCGCCTGCGACGGGCCAACGGCACTGCAGGAGGCCAGTGATCACCGACCGGATACGGCCAGGACTCGGACAGACGTCTTTAAACGCTGGATTCAATCACCACCTGGTTAAGCCGGCCAGCTTCGAGGATCTGCAGCAGATTCTCGCCACCGTTCCACCGGCGGACAAGATACCAGCCAAATGATTATGAAGACCTGTCCGGAACGCTGGACTGTCGGCGCATGAGCATGGCCATGCCCAGTCCTGCGACCAAACCACCCAGGAAAAGCAGCGCCACGGCTGCGTAAGGGTTTCTTTTCACGAGCTCAGCTGCGTGGCGATAACCCTCGCCAAGCTTGTCTGACGCGAGTCCAGTACCATTCTCCAGGTCACCTGCGCGAAACATGTCAACGTCAGGAATCGCACGACGTACCCGTTTCGCCGATCGCTCCTGGAAAATGATGTCTTCAAGTTCGTTCTCAATCTCATTCTTCCTCTGGCCGGTTCGACGTTGGATCATATCCACCAACTGTTCGGCAGTGCCCTGAAACCGACGGAGATCGTGACTTGTCAATTGCCACCACCGAGCCCGTAGCGCAGAACTGATGTCGTTCCAATTCTCGTGGAGGACAGCTTCGCTCACCACTTTACGGACTCCTGGCAGGCTGGCCGAGAAGATGGCAGCAGTCATCCGTGTTTCAGGATCGACGTGCGAATAAAGCCAGGTCGGAATACTCACAGAGACTGTGGGCATCTTTGAAGGCCGCGACTCAGAAGTCGCATCCATTGACAAACCACAGAATAATAAGGATCGGCAGCGGCAGGCCGATTAACCAGCCAGCCAGTGCATACTTCACCTTTCCGCCACGACCGGGTAATTGTTCTGACATGATTTGGTGTTTCCTTCTGTAAACCTATTCTTCTGAAACAACAGCATTCGAAGCACTTTCGATGCCATTTCCGGCATCATTTCTATGCGATCAGAGACTCAGCGACGGTTGGAGACGTCCGCAGCGATGATCTGGCCAGTGAATGGATGAATCGAATCTTTTCTGCAACGGGCGGAACGAAGATCTCCGGGACGAGATCGATCAGTCCCATATCCCGATTGATTTCGTTCGCAGCAATCCCCATCTGTTGATACATCACAATCATTGCGTCGATGTCGCACAGATCGCAGTCGACCATCTCAAAATTCCGCGCGGTGTCGAGCACCGTCACGATGTCCAGATAGGCACCAAATGTTTCTGCGAAATCTTCCCATGGATGCATCGTGGCATACTCGGAAATGAAGCGCGTCCGCCAATCCGGTGCGGGACCATCCGCATGATATTTCACCAGCGCAACTGCATAGGATGGGTCCCGTTCGTCGCCAAACACGATTCGACATTCCTCCTCACGCTGCCCCTTGACGAGTCGATCCCAGAAGTAGTGTCCCAATTCATGCCGAAAGTGTCCGACGAGCGTTCGTTGTGGTTCGTGGAACGCTACCCGCGTTTTCTCCCGCTCAACATCGTCTGCCTCAATCAGATTGATCGTAATGCAACCGTTTGCATGTCCGGTATGGATCGGCCGCTCTGTGCTTGCCTTGAATTCGAATGACAGCAAGGGCGCAATCCCGGAAGTGTCGTGGCGAAACGGCAGGGCCAGCAGATCCAGGATATAGAGCACACGATGTTTCGCACGTTCCAGCCGCCGCCATTTCTCCCGATTCCCCTCAACTCGCAGATCGGGAATGACTTTCGTGAAGGCGCAATAGTCACAGACAGGCCAACGAGTCGAATCGTCTGCCAGTGAACAGCGGTTGCAGCCGTGTTCCACGTAGTTGGCACACCGATGCAAAGCGATTCCGCAGCAATTGTCTCCGCATCGCCAGCCGTCGGTTTTCACCTGTATCAGCGGCACCATTGCATTGCAGTGCGGGCACATGCCGATCTGTGCGCCGCATTTCACACATGCGGTATTGTCGAAATAGAGCGTATTCGCACAGGAACAGGCAAACGTTCGCATCGTGATGGTAACTTCCTGAAATGATCAATACGTCGCAATTCCCTGACACTGCGACAACTATTACTTCCGCGCCAGTGCGCTGACGAGTTCGGATTTTCGCATCTTGCTGCGACCTGTGATCTGTACGTCCGCCGCAAGGTTCCGGAGTTCGGCCACGGTTCGATCCTGCAGTTCACTATTCGGATTGCCAGTGCCCTGAGTCGTGCTGTTGGGTGTACGCCCCTCGCGGCGGCGCTGCTTGTTGACAGTTCTGGCTGCGATCTCAGCAGCTTCGTCTTCGGAGCTTCCGCCTTTCAGCTCGCTGGATTTGACGTGCCCGTATTGTCGCTTATCTTTGCCGGACCACTCAGGCATGGGAACCTCTCCTCTGTTTCGGGACAAGAACGGACCAGGACGTGGAGTCCAAAGTCGCAAAAGCACTTTGTGTGCCTGCGCGACAAACGTACACGGGTTTTCTGCTGGCTCCACAATGTCAGCAAAAGTCGGAAAGGT
>JANNGQ010001143.1:0-2312 GCA_031403975.1 Planctomycetota bacterium | reverse complement strand
GTACAACAACTCCGATTGCTTCTCGGGCGGGCCTGCGGGAAGTGTAATCATCGCTAAGGCTGATGACGGCTGCACTCCACTGGCCCATAAGTCGCTCAATGCGTGAATCGCTGCAATGCGGCCGCTCAGCCAGGGATCGTCGAGAAACGCCGGAAAGAAATCCACTGAAGCTGAATTTGCCGCCGGTCCGTTCTTTGGCAGCATCGCGGTGTCATCGGACTGCAGAAACCCTTCCAGTACCGATGCACGTTCGGAACGCAGACGCTGCAGAACGGTCTGCAGGACTCGGCTGCTGGTCTTGCCGCCGCAACCTCGGCACCGCATCAGTTTCGACTGCACTGCAGGAATAGCTCCGATTTGCATCGCCTTCACCCGGATCATATCCGCACCAGGTCGATGCATCTGCATGAAACGAGTATCAATCCGGTTCTTCAGCCGCCACCAGCGAGGCCCGATGGCGCTGAACGATCTCCACTGTGCGATGGCGCTGCCGTCACCGGTCGACAGCAGCCGGAGAAAGTCCCGTTGAGGCCGGAACTCCGTCAACGGCTGGCCTCTCAGCAGGCATTGCAGGTTCTTCCAGAGAATTGGCCCCTGCCGAACCGCGTAGACTCCCGCGCGGTCCATGTGTTCATCGACGATCTCTGCCGAATCTCCTGCGGCAAACACACGATCTTCTCCGATGGTCTGCAACGTCCGGCGGACATTCAGGAATCCGGACGGTGACTTCGGCAGACTCACCGTGGACAGCAGCGGCGGCGGCGAAGCCCCGGTGACCCAGAGCACAATGTCCGACGACAGACGACTGCCGTCGTCCAGCAGAACATCGAGCCCTTCACTTCCAATGGCGCGACGACTGCAGATTACCGTGATGTCTCTTTGCCGAAGCTGCTGCTGCACCAGTCGTGCTGTACGAACCCGGAAGCCGGAAACAGGAGTACACTCTGCATCGACCAGCGTCACGCCAGCATTTCGGCCCATCGATGAAAGTTTCGCCCTGATCCCGAACGCCACTTCCACTCCGGCTGCACCTCCGCCAATTACGGCAACCCGGATCTCTTTTGACCTGATCGACTCAATCAGGGAATCCAGGCGGGGCAATACCGAATGCATCGGTTTGATGCAGACAAATCCGGGATGCTGTTGCAGCCAATCGGCATTTCGCGGCATCGACCCGATTCCGATGCTGCAGAAGTCGTATCGGATCGGCGGCCGCTCACGGAATCGCACCTCCATGCAATTCGTATCGACCGCCTCAGCGTGGTCGACAATCAGCTCAACTCCCCTCGCTGTCGTCAGCCGATGCAGGTCAATCAGCATCTCATCGGGCCGATAAAGACCGGCCAAAGCCCCCGGCAGCATCCCGCTGTACGCCGCCTGACTATTCGCAGTTATCAGCGTCAGACCCACATCCGGAATCGCACCCTGAGTCCACATCCGCACAACATGCAGATTTGTATGCCCGGCTCCGATCAGGACGATTCGGCGAAAGGAAGCAGCCGCAAATGGCACTGAGTCAGATCCCCATCCAGGTTCAGATAATACAGCGGAGTCCCGACTTCGCGAATTCGGAAGAGGGACCGGTGACAATGATACCAAAATGTTGTCGCCCACGAATCGCCGGCTCGATGAAGGTTCACGACCGGCGAGAGCCGCAGCGAGCGTTCCACAACTCGGCCCGGAACACCGCCCGATCCAACGAACGGTTTTTGAATCTGCTCACACGGCCCGAGGACCAGTCCTGTCATGGCGCTGCATCCGGGATGCCACAAGTCCGGCGACATAGCCGCCTCTGAAGCCGGCATCGATGTTGACTGAAACCACATTGGACGCACAGCACGTCAGCATCGCGAGCATAGCGGTAATGCCGTTGAACGATGCTCCGTAGCCGACGGAAGTCGGCACTCCGATCACCGGGCACGGCACATATCCGCCGACAACCGATGGAAGCGCGGCCTCCATCCCTGCAACGCAGACGATCGCCGCGGCGGCCTGCAGACGTGTGAGATGCCGCTGGAGTCGCTGAGGTCCGGCGACCCCCACGTCCTGAATCAGTTCGCACTCGACGCGCATCCAGCGCAGTGTCTCCATGGCCTCCTCGGCCACTGGTCGGTCGCTGCTGCCAGCGGTGACAACGAAGACAGGGCCACCTCGGGATTCCTGTGCAGCAATCGAATGATGGAGTCGGATCGTGCGAGCCGTATCGTTGCAGACAATGTTTCCGAATTCCGCCTGAACCGACTTCATCTGGTCCGGACTGATGCGTGTCACGAGGCTGTCCTGGCCAGCCTGCTGTTGAGCCTTCAGAATCC
>JANNGQ010001142.1:0-3185 GCA_031403975.1 Planctomycetota bacterium | reverse complement strand
GGGATTCTTCTGGCCGGCATTGCCGCGGACGCGCGTATGTCCGTGATGCATTCCCGTCATCAGCACACTGCGAGACGGCGCACAGACTGTGGCTCCGGCATAGAAACGCGTGAATTTCATTCCCTCGCGAGCCATCTGGTCGAGCCGAGGAGTCTGAATGACTTTCTGTCCGTAGCAGCCGAGTTCCGCGTAACCCAGATCGTCAGCGAGGATAAAGATCACATTCGGACGTGCGGGCTCAAACGGCTCGGCCGACGTCACAACGTCGGCAACGAAAAATCCCACGAGGCAGGCAAAAATCCGAAGACGTCGCATCTAAGCTCTCGATGCCGGTTGTGACGGGCGAACACCCGATGGCAATCACCTTGTCAGAATTCTGTAAGCGGTAAGGCGCTGGCTCGACTTGACCAAGTAACCCGCAGCGTGAGTTTTGAAGTTGCGCGTTTCAGGCCCGGAGGGCCGTCATACCCGATGCCGGTGGCGTAAGCCACCGGTATAAGAGTATCAAAACCCCAAGGCCTGGAGGGCCGGCACACTTGCGCTTGTGTCGGCCCTTCAGGCCTGAATCGCTGCATTTTCTGTATTCCGGTGGCTCACGCCACCGGCTGACGATGTGCCGGGCTGCCAGCCCTGACGAAATGCGCAACTTCAAACTCACGTTTGGGGTTGGTAAAGCGAGTACCATTCGGCCCAAGTCGACCGTGAAACTCTGTGATTTCGTTTAAAGACACCGTGTATACAGAATGACTGACATATCAGGTGACCGTCTGCGTATCGACTTTGATGCAAGACAGGGTTAGAATTCTTGATGACTCATTCCAGCGTCAACGGAGCGGACTCCCATGGCGAAGCGATGGCAACACGGGCGAAACGACTCAGGAAGTCTGCTGGCTTCAGTGATCATTATCACACTGGGCAGCGGCGGCTGTCTGATCACCGTCTCAGCTATGTCGCCGCAGTCGATGCCGACTGCGATCTGGGCGATCAGCGGCATGATGGCGATTTTTCTTGTATTCGTCATCCTGCAACGATTCGGAAAAGCTCCGCAGGCCGACATGAGTTTTCTGCTGGCGTCTCGCAAAAATATGCGGAATGACGGAATGGCAGACTACGAACCAAGAAAGATCGGTGAGGGTCGTTCGTCGCAGTCCGGAATCAATCGACCGATTTCCGCTGAAGAAGCCCATGAGATTCAGGTCCACAGTCCCAACACCTGGGTTCCGGCACAGTCCCGCGGTGATCGCCGGAAGTAACCGGTTCCTGAACTCAGGCACTCTGGCGTGACGGCCACGGAGCGTAACCTTAAAGCCGCTGATATTGATGGCGTGTGAGGACGGCTCAGGCCGGATCGGGCAATTCCGGGACGATCCGGAAACCGGCATGATCGGCGGAATGGAAATGGAATCCGGACGCAATTGAGAGGCTCACGACGATGGACCTGCACCCATCCGACAGTCCTTGCCGCATTCACATTGTGGGGCGCAAGAATTCGGGAAAGACGACGCTGGTCTGTGATCTCGTACGGGAACTGACCGCGCGAGGCCTGAAAGTGGCGACGGTCAAGCACACGCACCATCGACATGAGCTGGACGCTCCCGGCAAGGATTCGCATCAGCATCGCGAAGCCGGAGCGGCCGCGGTTGGAATCCTGTCGCCTCAGATGACGGCGATGTTCATTCCGACGGACCGCGAAGAACGTGGCGAACATCGTTACACTCTGTTTCAATCGATGTTCAGTGACTGTGATCTGATTCTCGTGGAAGGAGACCTGCAGGCGACCTCGCCGAAAATCGAAGTCTGGAGGTCCATGATCAGTGAGGATCCATACGCAAAAACCGTTCCCGGCATCCGGGCAGTGGTGACCGACGATGCACTGTCCGGCGTAGGTTGCCCGATCGTGTCTCGTTCAGATATCGCAGCGGTCACATTGATGCTGATGTCAATGCGGCATTGACAATCGGCGGGGGCGCTTGACGGCAATGACGTGCTGCAAACCGGTACGCCGATCGTCCTTCTCAGATTCTGTCGAGAATCTTTGTGACGTCGCTCACAGGAATAACACCACGCGAATACGTTGATTCGAATCGCTGCTACCCGTCATCAGATCGCAGATCCGGAACACCGCAGTCTGTCGTCCGATTCAGACACGGGCAGGCATGACCATGGCCGATCACTAAGTAAGGGCAAAGCCGTCGCCTGCGGCTTGCCGTTAAACGAACAAGTGTTTCATCGACACCCGCGCTGCGTATGAGTCCTTCACGCCGTGATCTGAATCGTCGCCAGGAGCTCATCCAGACGTGCATAGGTGTCGCGCATGCCGGATTCCATTCCGGATGCCAGATGGCCGTCGCGGTCTTCAACGGACTTGTGGACTGTCGTTGTCTTCACCAGCGTCTTGCCGTCGAGTTCTTCGAGAATCAGCGTCTGAACGGCCCCGTGGTCCGGCATCAGTTCGAAAACAAATGTATTGACAATGCGCTCCGGCCGGACGATCTCAAGGTACTCGCCGTGAAATCCGAATTCCTGTCCGTCAGGCGCGCGCTGCACAAAACGATAGCTGCCGCTGACGCGCAGGTCGACTTTGCAGACGACCAGCGTAAGCGTACGCGGACCCCACCAGCGTTTGAGATGCTCCGGCTTTGTGAACACGTCCCAGACGAGTTCGCGCGGTGCGTCCACAAGGCGGCGGGTGATGATCGTCGGCGCACCAGGTTCGGCGATGATCTCAAGTTCATTTTTCATCATGTGGTGTTTCCTTCGTGGTCAGGTCCTTCAGGTACTCGTCAAGCCGGCTGAAGCTCTCCTCCCAGAAATGTTGATACGTTCCCAGCCAGTCTGCGACCTCCCTGAGCCGGTGAGGTTCGAATCGACACGGTCGGCGCTGGGCCTCGCGACGTCGGGAGATCAAACCGGCACGCTCGAGAACTTTCAAGTGCTTCGAGACCGCCGGTTGACTCATCTCAAAGGGCTCAGCGAGTTCCATCACGGATGCCTCATTTTCAGCGAGCCGAGCCAGAATCGCGCGACGAGTCGGATCCGCCAGAGCCGAGAAGATTGCGTTCAGATCGTCATCCGTTGTCAGTGTGGTCATCGATTGTTTTCGCCAAGTCTCTATTCCGGACCTTTTAACATTATCAGAGGTTCCGCTCCTGTGGGTTGACACCAGAATGCATCGAGTACCAGGC
>JANNGQ010001141.1:0-4891 GCA_031403975.1 Planctomycetota bacterium | reverse complement strand
CGATGAGAGCGATGAGGATTAAGCACGCGATGAGTTGCCGCAACCGCATATAGACAAGAAAGGCGGACGGGTTTGGCTGTCAAGGCTGCGCATTACGCACCGGAGGCATGGCCTTGACAGCGCGGCGATGGATGAAGAGCGAGAGAAATCACTGGTACAGGCAGCGACTGACGTAACGGAACTAATCGTGCTCCTTTCGCTCAGCAATACAGGCGCCATTGACCGAGTACCGAAGCTCCTGAACACAGAGCGGACAAAGCGACTGGATGAATATGCTGCTGACGTCCGGGCGAGGCTGGCAGCGGAGTCTGCCGACGACGGCGAAATGATCGGTCAGATTACCGTTCTGATCAATCGCGATATGGCCGCCACGGCAACTGTCAAAAGTGCACTCGCAGCGATCATGGACGAGGTTCGTCAGGATCTCGCAACCGGCCTTTCGCGTGCTGAGTCCCGAGTGGACAAACATATCCAGCAATGCCTCGACGGCAGCGGACGAATACAGGCAGCCGAACAGTCCCTCGCGACGCTGCTGTATGCGGCGGACACTGCCATCGCCGCCAGCGACGGACAGAAAAGCCACCTCGAACAGATGTTCGCTGAACTATGTTCGTCGTTCTGCATCGATGGGGTCGCGGCCTCAGATTCAAGGCTGCGGGATTTCTTACGCCAGTATTGCATGCTGCTGGCGTGTCAGCTCGTATGTCAATGCGTAGGTGTACATTTGAGGTCGCTGCGCGAGTCACTGCGCCGGCAGCGGGAGGAAAAACTCAGAGCATTGAGAACCCGCGTCTGTCAATTGTCGGCAGCTTCGACGTCGACACTGGTACCCGGCACACCGATTCCCGATCAGCTGCTTGCTGCCTTCGATGAATTCCTGGTTTCACAGGGACGATTTCGGCTGTCGGTGCTGCAGCATCAGGAGGTCAGTGCAAGCGACACTTCGACCCTCACACGCGAGGCGGCCAATTTCCTGATGCAGACGTTCGACAGGAGTGCGTCGCGGTCGAAAGTGTCTGCAGGCGGCGCTGCACCGACATCGTTCCCCGGCAATACCAGACCGTTGCTGAGAAACGTCGGTGGGGGTCAGCGAGTCCTGGCGGCGATTCCGGAAGGGATTTCTCCGGAGACATGGCTGGCGCAATTGCAGAACGAATTCGGCCAGTGTGTTTCGGTGGTCTCGATGAATCGCGAAGATATCTGCGTGATCTGCGAAACTGAGGGCATCGCAGTGTCGTCGGTGATCAATTCGTTGTCACATCTGAAACCCAAAGTCATGGAACTTGCAGGCCGACTGCATTCACGACAGGACATCCCATGGTAGGAAGCACCTGACCCGGCGTTTCATTCGACCGGAACCGCAGTGCTCGGTTCCTGTGCCGGCACGCTGCCTCGAGGCCAGTTCAGCACGAACCGCGTGCCCTGGCCCGGTCCACCTTCCACGCGGACTCGACCGCCGTGTTCGCGCAGAATCTTGCGGCTCACAGGAAGACCGATGCCCGTTCCGCGGGAGCCCTTGGACGATTCGAAGACATTGAAGATTGCGGCCCGCTGATCTTCGGGAATTCCAGGACCGTTGTCGCTGACGGCCACCAGCAGCATGTCGGCAGATTTGTCGAACCCTGTCTGCACCACTACTGCGCCGCGATCGACGCCGTCGACCGCATCAATCGCGTTGGACACGATGTTCAACACGGCCCTATGAATTCCTTCAGCATCAAACATCGCCATGGGGATATCGTCACCCTTGCGGAATTCAAGCGTGACTCCGCACTCCACGGCTCGTGCGGACACAAGCTCAGCGACCTCGTCAACGACTTTGTTCAGCTCAGCCGGCTGCAGCGACGGGACACGGTCCTTGCTGAAGCTGAGCATGTCCATGACGAGGTCGTAAATTCGCGTCTGGTTGCGTTCGACGATTCCCCAGCCCTGGCGGATCAGTTCGTCTTTGTCCTGATCCAGCCCCATCCGGATCAGGTAACTTCCGCCGCGGACACCCTGCAAAATGTTCTTGATGTGATGGCTCAGCACCGTGATCGTCTGACCCATTGCCGCAAAGCGTTCGGCTTTGAGCATTGCATCCTGAAACTGCCTCGATTCGATAGCCAGCGCCGCCTGCCTCGCAACCGTCACGACAGTTCGCAGGTGCTCATTGGTCAGCCGCTGGCAAACACTCCCGGACATTGCTTCGTCCATCGGTGTCGTCGTGTCGAGATAGAACACTCCCAGCAGATCCGACCGGCCCCGCATCGGAGCACAGATGGCTTCACGGATCCCATCCGTGACAATGCTCTGACCCGGCTGAAAACGGTCGTCATGGCCGGCATTCGATGTCAACACTGCAATTCCGTGCCGCAGGACATAATCTGTGATCGACCGTGAGACAGGCATCTGCTGTCCAGGCGTTGCCTGAGTCCCCCGGCGTGAAAACGCAATGGCCGTGAGATCCGCTCCGACCGGATCCCGCAACAGTACACAGCCTCGGTCGGCACCGACCGCCTCCAGTGTCAGTTCCAGGATCCTCAGCAAAATCGCATCGAGCGAATGCACGGGCGTGACCAATTCTTCTGCAACATGGTAGAGCAGCTCCAGGCCCAGCCGGGGTTCATTCGGGATGTTTGCCAGGGTCGCGTCGCTGACGCCCACACTCTGCACGATCTCAGCTTCGTCGAGCAGGCGTGAATCTTCAATAAACCTGACCTGCTCGACCGACCCCGGCGGTTGATTTGGTTCTTCGGCCATCTGGAACGTCAATACGCTGGCACCCAACTGCAGGTTATCGCCATTGAAGAGTGTCTTCTCCAGCGCGACCGTGCCGTTGACTTTTGTCCCGTTCGCGCTGTTCAGATCTCTCAGAACGAAATCGTTGCCGGAGTGTGTTATCCGCGCGTGGTAGCGGGACACTTCACTGTCATCCAGCCGCACATTGCAGCCCACGCTGCGTCCGATCACGATGTCCTGGCCGGACGATATCTCGAACCGGCTGCCTCGATTGGCACCGCTGACGGCAAGGAGTGAAGCACGGGACAAGATTGGCGCTCGGCGAAATGGTGACACTGGACAGCGACGATGGACCACCGTCGCCGCTCTCATTTCAGTCCATTCGGGCGTCGGTCACAAGTCACGCAGCCAAGTCAGCAGTCCCGGATGATTGTTCCTGGAACAAAGGTCAGCTGGAGAACAATCCGGACTCAATGGCTGCGCGGAGTCATCACCTGACAAACAACGGACGCAAGTGCCGTTCATAAATGTTCTCGGTCACTTGCTGCGCAACGATGGTCTCGTTCGACTGCAGCAGTTCCGTATAGCGTGCACCTGCTTTGGCCGCGACTTTGAATGAGACATGAAGCAGTTGCCGCACATGCGCATTGAATTCCCGATGACCAGGAACATGCCGTATCGCGTTCGCAAACTGCGCACCGGTCCAGCCACTGACCGTCGCTCCGCCAGGCAGCTTTCCGCGGTCAATGTCAATCACGCTGGCATACGGCGCGCAGAGCTCATCAATGTGAGCCAGAGCATAGCCGTAGATTTCTCGCGCTAACTCAAGCCCGTCGCCGCCGGCTTCGGCGAGGCCGATCAGTTCTTCCAGCCATGTGGTACCGGCCGTCTTCAAATGCAGTCCCGCACCAGTTCGGCCGAGCACTCGACGGATAATGGGATACAGACTGAATTTGTCGCTGCCGCTGTGAACACTGAGTTTCAGGTTAGAAGGAAGTCGGTAGTGCTGGACGGCGTGAGCGATCACAGCCACGTCGTCATTGAATTCTCTTTCGAACTGCACCGGATCGCCGACGTAATCCACTCCCTTGTTGAAGCGTCCGGTAAACTTCGGGGCGATCGTCTGCAGCAGGACTTTTTCATCCGCCATCGCGCCCAGAATGATCAGCAATTCGGGCGGTGTCTGAGGCGCGTCCGTCTCATCCATAGACACCTCCGCGATCAAGCTCGCTTCGCCCCTTGCGGCGACGATGTGCCGATAGATCTGACCAGCTTCCCGGACTGCCAGCAGGTACTTGGTAGCGACTCGCGCAACTTCGGTCCTCGTCGTCACGAACGGTTCGCTGATACCTTCGATGTTGAGCGTTCCGATCAATTCCGGATGCCGGTCAACAAACGCCTGGACCTCTACCGATGTTGCAGGTTTTCCGATCGAATCCGCGACATCGATCGTGAAGAAATCCGAACAACCCATAAACCGGTCGACTGTCTCCAGCCGAATGTGGTCAGCATCCACATGCCATCCGCCGCTCCAGCCGAGTTCCTGCACGGCGGCCTGCGCGGCATCAAACACACTCTGAGGTTCGCTGCCGATGAAGGTGTGCTCACGATTGGATTTGTTCCACACCGGTGCAACGTCAATCCCGTCCTGCGCGAGCATCTGAAATGCCTTCAGCTGCGCTTTCGCCTGATGGGCAAACCGATCACCGACGCCAAAAGAAAATCGTTCCAGAATGAGCATGAACACGACTTTTCGTAAGTGCAGCGTCGGCAATCCTGCGCGGAAGGTCCGGGAGTGCCGACCCTGAACTGAATTGAATTCGATCGAAGCATAGCCCTGGGTGTCAGCGGCCCAAATTGTACAAATTACCTTTGGGAAAAGAGAGAGAGCTCTGGAGGATCAAATCCCAATCCTATGCAAATGCTCTCCTTGCTGAGCTGACACTGATCGCCCGGTTGTTCGCCAGCTTCGCAATGCGTTCCGACAGAAAACGCATGAACCATGACACACTCGACAGTCGCAGCCGCTTTTCCTTGATGCCGTCCGTGTCGTTGCGAATCTCGTTGAGTTCAAACTCCGTCGGTTCCGCGGGACTTCCATCCTTGTTCTTGCGAGCCGGACACAACTGCCACCACTTCCAAGCCACGTCGTCGACCGACCAGTCCTGAA
>JANNGQ010001140.1:0-3013 GCA_031403975.1 Planctomycetota bacterium | reverse complement strand
TCAGGCTGGCCTGAGTTACTCTCGGCCCGTCGGTCGAGCCCAATTCATTCGTCGTGCGACCTTCGACTTGACCGGCCTGCCTCCCACATGGGCCGAAGTAGAAGCGTTTGAAAACGACACCGAGGAAGGAAGTGAGGAGCGACTGATCAACCGCCTGCTGGAATCTCCTCGCTATGGCGAACGCTGGGGACGCCACTGGCTGGATATCGCTCGGTACGCCGACACTCATGGCGGCGCGGCGATTGGCTTCACGACCTTCCCGTTTTCGTATACCTATCGCGACTACGTGATCAATGCATTCAACAAAGACCTGCCGGTCGATCGTTTTCTGCTGGAACAGATCGCGGCGGACCAGCTGGGTACTTCGTAAGATGATCCGTCGCTCGCAGCTCTCGGATTTCTGACTGTCGGGATGCAGTTTCGAAACTCTCACGACACGATCGACGATCAGATCGATGTGATCACTCGCGGGCTGATGGGACTGACTGTTACCTGTGCACGATGCCATGACCACAAGTTCGATCCGATCCCAACATCAGACTACTACGCTCTCTATGCGTCAATTGCTCCCAGCACTCTCCTTCGCAGCTGCCGGCCATCGGAACGGTTGCTGACGAGAATGCGCGCCAGCAGTACGAACGGGAGCTCAGCGAGCTGAAGTTGAAGTATCAGCAGTTTGCACGTGAACAAAACGAAGTCCTGCGGAATCGTCTGCGAATGCAGGTCGGACTTTACCTGACGGAAATTGCAAAAGGAGTCGGGGAGCAGGATCTATCGACCCAGTTTCTTTCGTATCGCACCGACGATATTCGACCGCTCGTTTTTAATCGCTGGCGAACCTGGCTGAAGGAACTTGGAAACGATGATCCTGTCTTCGGCCCGTGGCTTGAGATGCAGTCGTGGGGAACAATTCCGGAAGCAGAGTTTCAGAAACGCCGCGATGAATACATGAGCCGACTTTCCGGTGAACTGGATGCCATCGGACGGACTCCTGACAAACTGCATGCACTGCGCGGTGAACCACCGAAATGGAATCCGTTTATTGTCGATGCGCTGGTGGAACAGAAACCCAATTCGCTGAGTGAAGCGGCTGCGGTTTACGGAAAAGTATTTGCAGAGCAGCAGCGGCTTTGGCTGCAGTCACTGCTGGAAGCTTCCAGTGAAGCCGCGTCGGGTGGCACAGTCCTGCCTGACGATCATCCTCAGCACCAGATTATCAACAGTCCTTCGCATCGACAGATTCGTCATCACCTTTATGCACCGGGATCGCCGTTCGATGTCTCAGACGAAGAAGCCGTGCGACTCACTAATCGAACAATCAATGACCTGATCAGCGGAAAGAAAGGCGCGATTCACCAGCTGAACCTGTCGTCTCCCGGATCACCTCCGCGAGCAATGATTGTTCAGGAAGATCCACAGCCCAAAGACACACAGATCTTCCTGCGAGGAAATCCGCTCGCACGCGGGGAAACCGTACAACCGAGATTTCTGTCGGCATTGTCCGGTGACCAAACTCCCATCTACGAAGATGGTAAACGCCGCCTGGGTGTTGCGCGCTCCGTTATTTCAGACCGCAATCCGCTCACCGCCCGTGTTCTCGTCAACTGGGCATGGCAGAATCACTTTGGTTCCGGCCTCGTTCGGACTCCGGATGATTTTGGGACCCGTGGCCAGGCTCCCACACATCCTGAACTGCTGGATTACCTTGCCGATCAGTTTCGAAACAATGGATGGTCCCTGAAGTGGTTGCATCGGCAAATCATGCTGAGCCAGGCGTATCATCAGGGAGCCGTCGAGAACGAACACAGTCGACAGGTCGATCCGGAGATTCAGCTGCTCTGGCGCATGCCGCGTCGACGACTGGACTTTGAAGCCATGCGTGATTCCATGCTGGCAGCCTGTGATGAACTGGACGTCACCATGGGAGGCCGGCCGATCGACCTGAATGCCTCACCGGCAATCCCGCGACGCAGTGTGTATGGATTCGTCAATCGAGACATCATCGCCAATTTGATGAGCACCTTTGATACTGCGAATCCGAATGCGTGTACGGCAAAGCGTCCTGAGACCACGGTACCCCAGCAAACGCTTTTCGCCCTGAACTCGGACTTCATTCAGGACCGGGCATCGCGGTTGGCTTTGCTTACGAAACAGATGAATCCTGTCTCCGATGAAGATCGCATCGCGGCAATGATCCGCAGAGCCCTCTGCCGAAATCCGACGGAGTCCGAAGTGGGACAGGCAAAGAAATTCCTGACTGAAGCCATTCCCTCCTCGACAACGGCTGACGGTGCTGCAGCCGATCCGGAACGCAGCTGGAGACTTCTGGCGCACGCACTGATGGCTTCGAATGAGTTCACATTTCTGGATTAGAGATTTAAGTGAATGGCCGACAGAGTTCTCACGAACTCTGCTACAGGAATTACACATGATCAACTCAACGCGACGGCACTGGATGCAACAATGCGGCATGGGATTCGGCGGCCTCGCGCTCGCCAATCTTCTGGGGAGCACGGCGTCGGCCGAAGAGACCGGTGGAGCGATGCGGACTCATTTCCCGGGCCGGGCCAAACACATCATCCATGTGTTTCTGAATGGCGGTGTGTCTCAGGTCGACACATTTGACCCGAAGCCGGAGCTGACTCGTCGAGCCGGACAGATGCTTCCGTTTGAGAACCTGCAGACCGAGCGAAAGACGGGGGTGGCATTGCCGAGCCCGTTCACGTTCGAGAAGCACGGTGAAAGCGGCATCGAGGTCAGCGACTTGTTTCCGCACCTTTCGAAGTGCGTCGATGAGATGACCGTCATTCGGTCCATGTATGCCGAGCTCCCCAGCCATGAGATGTCGCTGATGCTGATGCTGATGAATACGGGAGATCAGCGACTGGTTCGACCAAGTCTGGGCTCCTGGCTCACGTGGGGCATGGGATCGATTAATGAGAATCTCCCGGCCTTCATCGCTCTGTGCCCTGGCGGCATGCCAGTCGGCGGCGCCGGCAACTGGCGATCCGCG
>JANNGQ010001139.1:0-9108 GCA_031403975.1 Planctomycetota bacterium | reverse complement strand
CTCAGAATCACGGACAATCAACCAGGCGTCACAGTCGATGATTTCGCATCTGTTGTTTTCGGGGTCGCTGAGATCTCCGTGATCTCAACGTGCCATTTGCAGTCCGAGGGACTGGAGTGGTCTATCGACGGACACATTTCCGTTGCTTGAGTTTCCGAAGATCATTGCCGGGCAATTACTTGCGCTGTTCCGGCGTTCTGTTGTGACGATCATGGAAGCTGGAGAACCTGCAAACGACGATGCGGCCCGCAGAACCGTCAGAGCCGTCCAGGTCATGTCAAGCTGGCGAAGCGACCTGGAAAGACTCACGACGCGCCGGTTCTTACATTTGTGCCATCACCCTCAGGGAATCGTTCCTCGACCCCCGCAGTTTCTGCGCGAGGAGCTTGCTTCCGCAGGAATTCTGAGATTGACGGCGGGCTGACATCCGCAGCTCGCGCGACTCTATGCTGCGGCCTCGGCCAGATTCCCCGCCGGCGGTTCGGTTCCGCGAACCAATGCTGCTATGCCTTCCAGCAGCATCAACAGGGCCAGAATCATCAGCACCACGGCAATCCATGCGACCGGGTCATATGTCATCCCATTGGCGAACTGAGTGCTGATGATGGAAACAAGTGCCCAGGAACTCATGATGTACATGAACACAGCCGGGATGCCCGTGACGAAGAACACCCAGACGGCCTGACGTGTCCGCCACAGCCAGACGGTAACACCGAGCAGCGTCAGCGCCGCCAGAAGCTGATTGCTGGCTCCAAAGAGATTCCAGAATGTTCTCCAGATCGGAATCACTTTGTTGTTCGCATCCACGGACTTGCTCATCACAAAGAAGATCGGAACGCCCGCGGTCAGCAAAGTTCCGAACCAGCGACCACCCGCTGACTTCCAGCCTGTCAGTTCCTGAAGAATGAAGCGTCCCAGACGAGTACAGACGTCCAGCGTGTCGTAGACGAACGTATTGAACGCCATCAGAGCGAACGCTACGCCGATCGCCCGAGAGAATCCGATGTCCTCCAGAAACGCACCGATGCCGTTGGCGTAGATGAAGTTCGGGTTCGGAGGGGCAATCAGCGGCGAATCAATCGGCAGCAGCATCACACAGCACAGCGATACGATAGCGACCATTGCTTCCAGCAGCATGGCTCCGTATCCGATCGGGCGCGCACTGCCCTCCGTTTGCAGTTGTTTGGACGTTGTGCCGGAGCAGATGAGCGAGTGAAATCCCGAGCAGGCACCGCAGGCGATCGTGATGAACAGGATCGGGAACAGACTGCCCTGAGTTGCACTGACCCAGCCTTTGAACGCCGGCTGCTGAATTGTCTGACTGCCCATCAGGATCCCGAGTGCACCCGCGCCGAGTGCAGCGTATAGGAAGCATCCGCCAAGCTGACCCCGCGGCTGAAGCAGCAGCCACATCGGAGCGATTGATGCCACCGCACAATAGAGCAACAGAAAAACATCCCAGCTGCGAACGGCGTAAAGTGATGCTTCGTCAGCAGTCAGTTGCGGCATCAGGGCTCGCCAGACTTCATCCACATTGAGCGGGATGTATTTCCCGATCCAGATTGCAAGCCCCACCAGAGGCAGAAAAATCCAAGTGGCTTTGTTCATGGACAATCGACCGGACTTGACGAGAAACCCCATGATGACGGGCAGCACCAGATACAGCAGTGACGACGTCGCGACACTTCCGGATTCGATCAGCAGCGTTCCCGCCGGTTCAGCCTTCGCTGCTGCGACCGACGAATAGGTTTGACCGGACTCAAGATTCATTGCGCCGACAAACATCGTGGCGGTGATGTCCGTGAACGCAACGACGATATAGACCAGGGCCAGCCAGACAAAACTGAGAAACAACAGGTAGGCTCGCCCGCTGATATGAATTCGCACGACTTCGATGATTGACGTCGCTCTGTGACGAATCGACGCAACCAGCGCGGCAAAGTCATGAACTCCGCCGATCAGGATTGAGCCGACCAGAATCCAGATCAGCGCAGGCAGCCAGCCGAAAACAACACCCGCCAGGATCGGTCCGACAATCGGACCGGCGGCTGCGATCGCCGAGAAATGCTGACTGAGCAACGGCCCGGTTTCGCACGGAACGTAATCGACATCATCCCGCATCGTGATCGCCGGCGTGGGAGTCCTGTCATCAAGCCGGAACAGCCGGCTGAGCAGACGTCCGTAGGTGAAATACGCAACGATCAGTATCACGGCGGAAGCCACAACGATTGTCAGCATTTCCATCAGCAGACTCTCCTGCAGAACCGATCGCATGAGCCGTGTTGGCGGCTTTGCTGCGTCACGCGGCACGGCGACGGACGGCCATGAAATTCGTTGTGAGAAACTGCTCGTGTGTTTCCCGGTATCGTTCGATCAGTCGCTGATAGCCTCGCGGAGTAATGCGGAAGATCTGCATGTCCAGCTGATGAAAGAAGCGGTGAAAGTCTCTGAAGTAGGTCCGCGTGTCAATGTTGCAGCCTCCGAATTCAAACGTCACGGCATCGATACTCTTTGTTGCAAACATCCGGGCCGCGCCTTCCAGCACTTCGCGTTCATGGCCCTCAACATCGATTTTCAGCAGATGAATGCGTCCGATCCCGTGCTCATCACAATAGTCATCAAGAGTCCTGATGCGGACCGTCTGCGTCAGCGACATGGTCTTGCCGATGTGATCAAGATCCCGTTTTGTGAGAGAGCTGAGTCCCGAAGCCGGGCGATCCGAATACAGCGTGGCGGTTCCCGGACGGGCACCCAGTGCCAGATTATTCAGTCGGATGCCGGAGCAGTCAGCATGGGCCTGCAGAAGTTCTTTGAAAGCTTCGACGGATGGTTCGAACGAGTGAATTGTGATGTGAGACATGTTGCACTGTCCCCGGATCAATCCGGCGAACTGCCCAATGTTGGCGCCGACATCGAATACGCACAGATTGTTTTCCGAATACTGGTTGAGGTGTCGCACCAGACTCATTTCGCCGCTGGTGTGAACTCGAGTCCCGGCACCGATGCCCATCAGGTACTGCGCGAACCGGACGTTGTATTCCAGCAGGCTCTGGCAGACCCGATTGCCGGTGAAGACACTGGCCGCTCGCTTGATGATCGACATGGTTCCGTCCGCTTTCCGTGGAGTTGAGATGACATCGGAAATCTCCCGTCCGCTGTCGCCCGCCGGAGTCAGCAGGTTCATGGCAGTTCTCTGCCCGCCTGATCCCCGATTCTCAGGTGTCTGTACCAAAACACTGTACGGCGCGACAATGTCAAATCGTCAGGATGCGGTCATTCCTGAACCCATCAGTGACGACACCGTTTCGAAATCAGGTCCGACAATCAGGCAGCGTTTCCGGGCATCGCGGATCGTGCAATTGCCGCTGGACGACTTCGGTCGGAGTCATCCCAGCGGATGTGTCGCGACCAGCCGAAATCAGCCATCTCTGGACGGCGAAAGGTCAGGTTCAGCAGGAATTCCGCACACTGTCCGGACGAGTAACTGCCATGCGCACGGAGCCAGCCATTCCGGGCGATATCGCGACAATGCTCCTGATCGCGATCCAGGCCGCGAATCGTTTCCACCAGATCATCAAAACCTGAATAAAACGCCACTTCCGATTCCGTGTAAAGTTCTTCAAATCCAGCCCCGCGCTCGATCAGAGTTGCCAGACCGTTACCGGTGAGCTGAGCAATCCTGTCCGACGAATACAGTTCGACGTTCGTGCGGCGGCTGAGATTCAAACCCATGCGGCTGTTCGCGAGGATGGCATCCTTTTCGGCAGCGAAGACCAGACGCTCTCCCAGACATCCAAAAAAATCACAGCGCACCTCAGGAAGAGCGATTCTCAGCTGCGACAGTAATCGGCCTCGGTCCGATGCATACTTGTCACGTCCGAAAAACACCAGATCATGTTTCGGCGCAGACGATTCGAATGCTCTGAGCCGTTCAATACCCCGGTCCACCGGATTCGGAATGAACGCGACCGGAGTATTCCGGCGGACAAACTGTTCCAGCAGCGGACCTCCTGTCGTACAGCAGACAGCATCGAACAAGTCAGCCCGCGCATGCAGGTGCTCGACGTCTTTCGCGGCCCAGAGCGGGTCGACGTACCAGAATCCTACGCGCATCTCCGGCAGCGCGTCTCGAATCGCGACAAGAGTCTGTCGCTCGATTGATTGACCATGACCGATGATCAGCGCATCCGGACGAACATTGCGGCAAGTATCGACCAGTGCTTTGTTAGCTCGCCCTGAGCCGAAAGTCTTGCTGTTCGTGAACGTCAGCATGCGGGCACGGTCGTTAATGCTGAACGGTACAACCAGACATCCTGCCTGGACCATCCCCTGATGAAACTTCAGATCGCAGCCAAAAAAGGACGCTCCGTCTTTGTCCATGTGGTAGCTGGCGGCATGGACCACGCGCAATCCTGCGAAGGGAAGTTCTTTCTGCAATGTGACAACCTTCTAAGGAATTCGCTGGCAGGCGTGGTGTCGTTCGCGACGGACTTTTCCCGCGCCTGGGGGACTTTCAGATTAGTCGCGATTCCTTGTGGGGCAGGCTTTCAGCCTGCCTGGACTTGCAAAAAACGTATGTGTTTTTGAATCAACGAGGCAGGCTGGAAGCCTGCCCCACGATAAAACCGACAATCCCCTGACGGGATTTGACCAAAGGCCATGTGATCCGGGAAAGGCCAATCGAGGAATCGGCGCATGAAAGTTGCCTGCCGATGAAAACCAAACGGTGCAGCCGCGTCCCGGTAAATCCTGTGCCACAGTGTCGGCTTGGGCTGAGGAAACCAGGACGCTATTCTGCGGTTCAGTGCGAACACCGCGGTGGCTGTTGCCGCTCCCTCGCAAGGTTGAGGAAATCCCGGTGACCGGGAGAAAGACGGTATTCGGTGAACTCAGCGGACTCCGTCAACTCACGCCGACAGGTGCTCTGGTGGAGCCGTTCCGGGCGGGAGTATTCTCGCAATCGAATCGTCCGGCAGGCTTTTGAACAGCTTGGGTGGGTGATCCGGGATTTCATTCCGAAGCTGAGTCCACTGGGAGACTGGCAGGCATGGTTGCAGCGAGTGGCGACTCCCGATCTGGTTTGGGTGCCCTGTTTTCGCCATCGCGACGCCGCAGCAGCGGTTCGCTGGTCGCGGGCTAGACGAGTTCCGGTCATGTTCGATCCGCTGATCAGCTCATACGACAAGGAGGTGTTCGAAAAAGAACGGTTCCCGGAGGGATCCCTGCAGGCTCGTCGGTTACAGTCCTGGGAAGCATCCCTGATGAATCGATTCGACACAGTGATTGCCGACACGCAATGTCACGTTGAGTTTTACTGCAGTTGCTTCGGGCTGCATCCGGAAAAGATCCGTGTAATACCAGTCGGAGCCGAAGAGCGACTTTTTCTGCAGCAGCCGTTTCGGGCAGATCACGAGCGTGTCCGAGTCCTCTTTTATGGCAGTTTCATTGGACTTCAGGGGCCCGAGGTCATCGCGGAAGCCGCTCGAATGACACCGTCCGTCGACTGGATGTTTGTGGGTGACGGACCGTTGAGGGCGCGTTGTGAACGGATTTGCGGCGAATTGCCGAACATCACATTTATCCCCTGGATCCCGTACGAAGAACTGCCTCGAACAATAAGTCAGGCCGACATTCTGCTGGGCGTCTTTGGAGCGTCTCTCAAAGCCAGTCGAGTGATCCCGAACAAGGTCTACCAGGCATTGGCCTGCGGTCGAATGGTCGTGACGCAGGACTCCGCTGCATATCCCGCTGCCTTACGATCAGGGTCGACGATGGAAACCGGACTGAAGTTAATCCCATCGGGTTCAGCTTCCCGGATCGCAGACGCTGTGCAGGATCTTGCCGGGCAGCCGAAACTTCTGCCGGCCCTCGGCGACATTGCCCGGAAGCGATACGAGCAGTTCTTTTCCCAATCCGTAATCACCGAGAGTCTGCGCAGTGCTGTTGCACACATTGACCGTCGACCGTGAGCAGCTGTCGAAATAGTGCAGAATCTTCGTAGGGTAGGCTTCAGCCTGCCTCGTCCATTCCGAAACACATGCGTTCGCTCATGTCCAGGCAGGCTGAAAGCCTGCCCCACAAAGAATCGCGACTAATCCGACAGTCCCCGAGGCCGTTGGGGTCGACTGTGGGACAGTCCAACTAAGCAGCTCTGGGAATCACAGCGGACGGAGCGTCGTCACGCCAGTCGACGATGCCCGTGCCGGACCAGTGCCCGAAAGAGGTCAGATCCAGTTTGGGTTTTGAGATCGCGCGCCAGATACGCAGCATGTTCCAGAGCCGGATATCATCGAACACAAGCAATGGCTGGCGCGGCAGGCGTGCGGCCGAAAGGTGACGTAGAAATGTCTCTTCAAACGTGATGTTCTTGGGGCCGTCCACGAAAATCAGATCAGCCTGCTGAAGGAGCGGCAGGTGCTTGTGAAAAACCTGATGATCAGCCAGATCGCCGATGATCTGCTGCATTTGTCCGGACGCAAAATCTTCTGAAACGAGATGCGTGTGCCGGATGGTATTCCAGGGCAGGATATCAAACGTCACAAGACGTGATCCCCCGGGAAGGCATTTGAGCATGGAAAGTGCCGACAGCCCGGTATAAGTACCGATCTCAATGACGAGCTGCGGTCGCGTGACCTGCACTATTCCCGCAAGCAGACGGTAGTGTTCGCCAGGCCAGACATTGGGCCAGTACGGAGGCTCGGGCACTCGAGCACTGACGGTGGGAAGCTGAATTCGCTGAGCGGCTGCGACGGACTGCAGTGCGGTGTCCACCAGCCTGTCCGAAGCTGTGGCCGGATCGTCGTCGCAGGATGAAATCAGCGACAGCTCAAAGTGTCGACATGGAAAGGGAGCCTTGAGCACAGTTGACTTCAGCAACCTGCGGACTCGACGAATCAACCACATCTCCAACTTCCCTTCTTTCGACAACCGCAACACTTTTACTTCACGCGGCCGAAAATGAGACATTTGTGGTCGCACCACAGTAACCCGAAGCGTCAGCGAGGTGCTTAAAGCATCGCCTCGCTGACGCTTTTTGAAGTTGCGCATTTCATCAGGGCTGGAAGCCCGGCACATCGTCAGCCGGTGGTCGAACAAGTCAGGCTGGTCAGACACTCTTACAGTGCCTTTACCGCCGTAATAAAGCGCTGTGCGCGTTCCTCATAATCACGAAACATGTCGAAGCTGGAACAGGCCGGTGACATCAGCACGGTGCCGCCTGGCGCCGTTATCTCTGCCGCCAGTCGCACAGCCTCTTCAAGGCTGGCCGCCTGGCGCGTGTCGGTCAACTCTCCCAGCTCAGCCTGCATCCGGCCGGCCGCCTCGCCGATCAGGATCAAATGCCTGACCCGCTGGCTGATCATCGGAATCAAAGGGGCGTAGGAGCCGCCCTTGTCCTTGCCGCCGGCGATCAGCGTGATCGCCTCAAAGCTCTCCAGTGCCTTCTGGACGCTGCCCACATTGGTGGCCTTGCTGTCCTCGTAGTAGCGTACTCCCCGCACCTCACGCACGAACTCCATGCGATGGTGCAGCGCCTCGAAGCAGAGCACGGTCTCGAAGGTTTCGTCCGGGCGGCAGCCCAGCAGCAGGGCGCAGGCCATGGCCGCCAGGATGTTCTCCAGATTGTGCACCCCCTGCAGCCGGATCGCGGCGGTCGGGAAACACTCTTCGCGCCCGTGGTGGCGGTAGGTGATGACCCCCTCCTGGTGGAAGATGCCTTCCTCCAGTTCCATTGTTCGGCTGAAGGGGAAAACCTGGGCCTTTAGTCGGCCGGCCTGTGTCCAGACCAGCTCGTCATCCCGGTTCAGTACGGCGAAGTCGTCGGCGGTCTGGTTTTCAAAAATACGCAGCTTGGCGTTGATGTAATCCTGGTAGCTCGGGTAGCGATCCAGGTGATCTTCGCTCAGGTTGAGCAGCGCCGCCACGGTCGGGCGGAAGGAGCTGATCCACTCCAGCTGGAACGAGCTGATTTCGGCCACCACCTGGTCCACGATCTGATGTGATTCTGCCATCTCGATCAGCGGGTTGCCGATATTGCCCCCCACAAAGGTATGGTAGCCGTTATGTTTGAAAATCGCTCCCAGCAGCGTGGTGGTGGTGGTCTTGCCGTTGGTCCCGGTAATGGCGGCCAGCGGCACATCGATAAAACGCGCTGCCAGTTCAATCTCGCTGATGATTTCCAGCCCGGCCCGTTGTGCCGTCAGCAACTGCGGCAGATCCATAGGTACGCCGGGCGAGACAACGATCAGGTCGCTGGCCAGGAAGGTCGCTTCGTCGTGGCGCTCCAGTTCCCGCCTGATCTCAAAACCGGCCAGTTCAGCCAGCTGACCGGTCAGCTGTGCTTCGTTGCGCAGGTCGGTAACCGTAACCTGCGCGCCTTTCGAGGCCAGAAAACGGGCACAGGCCAGGCCGGTCTTGGCGAGGCCGACCACCAGTATTTTTTTGTTTTTCAGTTCCATGGATAAGCCTTATCGCATTTTAAGAGTCGAAATTGCCACCAGCGCCAAAATAATCGTGATGATCCAGAAGCGTACGATGATTTTTGGTTCGGCCACTCCCTTCAACTCGAAGTGGTGATGGATCGGCGCCATACGGAAAATGCGCTTGCCGCGATATTTGTACGAGCCGACCTGGAAGATGACCGACAGCGCCTCGACCACGAAGACTCCGCCGACGATCACCAGCAGCAGCTCCTGCTTGGTCAATACGGCGATGGTCCCCAGCGCGCCGCCCAGTGAGAGCGAGCCCACATCCCCCATGAAAACCTCGGCCGGATAGGAGTTGTACCAGAGGAAGCCGAGACCGGCTCCCACCATCGCTCCGCACAACACGGCCAGTTCGCCGGCGCCCACCACCCGCGGTACCTGCAGGTAGGCCGACAGTGTGGCATGGCCGGCCACGTAGGCAAAGAGCATATAGGTGGCGGCGTTGATCGCCACCGGACCGATCGCCAGGCCGTCCAGTCCGTCGGTCAGGTTGACGGCATTGCTGGCCCCCACGATCACAAGCGTTGCAACAGGGATGAACCAGATCCAGAGGTCCGGGTGAAAGTTTTTGAAGAACGGGAAAAAGAGCTGCTCGCTGAAGCCGGGCTTTATAAACAGGAACACC
>JANNGQ010001138.1:0-13276 GCA_031403975.1 Planctomycetota bacterium | reverse complement strand
CCGGTGGCTTACGCCACCGGCATGGGATATATCGGCCCTCCGGGCCTGAAACGCATAACTTCAAAACTGACGCTTCGGGTTAGTGTCAGCGACGACCGTGTGAAGTCTATCGGCGACCGGGTCCGTCGCAGGCCGCAGCATCGGGGTTGCCCGGTTGACTTTATGCGAATCCGCTCAGACGCGACAAGGCGAAATCGGATCCGGCGAAGCTGAGATCCGTGACCAGCATTTATCGGCATCGATCTGCCAATCTCATTGCGACCACCGAAAGTGTTCTGTCGGCCTGACGAAACTGCTGCAAACAACACGTGGCAATGTCGCATGGAGGCCGATACACTTGGAGTCCCGCCAAAACCCGTAGCCCGCGATTTCCCGACCCCGCTGCGAGAAACGACTCATGCCCAGAGACGCATTCCCGCCCACCATCACGGCCAACTTGCCGTCGAAATCCATGACGGACGATCACACCTCAGGACATATCCGCGCCGCGCAGAACAGTCCGTTCGGGCCGAAACAGGGTGCGCTGATCCGAGTTGGAAATCGTCGCTGGATGTTGCAGGCTGGTATGGCCGGAATCGCAGGCGCATCACTGCCGATGGTTCTGCAATCCCGCGCTGCTGGTGATCAGTCCGGCAGCTCGAAACGTGCCACATCGGTCATTCAGATCTGGTTGTCCGGCGGGCCCAGTCAAATCGATACGTGGGACATGAAGCCCGAAATGTCTTCCTCGATCCGCGGCCCGTTCAGGCCGATTCCAACGTCTGTCTCCGGAATTGAAATCTGCGAACATATGCCCCTGCAGGCCGCGATGATGGACAGGTTTGCGATCATCCGCTCGATGGACGCGACATCCAGCAATCACACGCCGATCACGTTTCAGTCTGCGAATCCAAAAGCTCAGAGGACGGAAATCGGTCGACAGGGCGGTGGCTACCCGTCCATGGGTTCAGTCGCGGCAAAGTTCGTCGGTGCTCGTCAGCCAGGAATGCCGCCATTCGTCGCTCTGGCCCACAGCATGATCTCGGACGTGTACGGTGCCGGTGATCTGGGCCGGCAGTTTGAACCGCTGGAAGGCCTGCGTGTGAACGGCCGGTTCTCGCTTCCAAAGGGCGTCGAAGTTCCGCGTCTGCAGGATCGTGACCGGCTGCGTCGCGACCTCGATGCGTTCCGCGCCCGTGTTGACTTGGCAACCACCTTCGGGCTGCAGGACAAATACACTCAGGAAGCCTTTGACCTCGTGCTGGGCGGCGCGGCTCAGAATGCGTTCGATCTGGCTCAGGAACCTGACACTGTCCGCGATCGCTACGGCCGTGATTCGCTGGGCGAGAAAGCTCTGCTGGCGCGAAGGCTGGTCGAAGCCGGTGTGACGTTCGTCACGATGAGCGACGCCTGGGGACATTGGGATCATCACGGTGACGAAGTCCAGTGGGGCGGCATCGAAAAAGGCCTGAAGCCGATGCTGCCGGTACTCGACCGCGGCATTACAGCGCTCATCAGCGATCTCGAACAGCGCGGACTGCTTAACTCCACGATGGTGATTATTATCGGCGAATTCGGTCGCAGCCCCGTGATGACGGCGACCGCCGGTCGCGGCCACTGGCCGGGAGTGATGTCCTTCCTGATGGCGGGCGGCGGAATCCGCGGCGGTCAGGTGATCGGAGCGACCGACCGACAGGGAGGAGCCATTACTGAAAACCCGCTCGGACCGGGTGATCTCGCTGCGACCGTGTTTCAGCATCTGGGTATCGATCCCGCCAGCCATTGGATCAACCCCGCGGGGCGGCCCGTGCCTCTGGTCGAAACCGGCCGAGTGATAAAAGAATTGGCGTAGCCGGACGACGGATGTTCCAGTGTGCTCAGGAATCGCATCTGATCCGACGGTGAACGCAGAGATCACAGAAGCAATTCTTGTGATGTGTGCATTCCGCCGGCAGTGTGTGGCAAACGCCGAAGTCCACCGGCATAATGCCGCCGTGTTTCCGGCGGCCCGGCACGCAACGCCTTGAAGGATTTTTGTAGCCGGATTCGTGAGAATTCGGGAGCGACCGGGTGACTCCGAAGTCTCACGACTCCGGCTACGAACCCACTCCCCCGTCTTTCATTGCGGAAAACCTTCACGGCGTCGCCCGGCTGGCCTTGTCCGGTTTCACGCGGTCAACCGTCACCATGGAACGAGAAGAGGTCTGTATGCAGTACCAGATCAAGCAGCTTGGATTGGGCGGGATTCTGGATCAGGCGATCAGCCTGATGCGGAATCACTTCGGCCTGTTGTTTGGAATCGTCGGGATGACATTCGTTCCCTTTTTTGCTGTCATTGGTTTTGTGCAATACAGTATGGCCGTCCCGGGCGATCTGCAGTCTGCGCAGTACGTAAACATTATTACAGGAATCGCGGGTGCCATATTCGGGCTTACGGTGGGACCGCTCGTGAATGCTGCCATGATTCACGCCGTGGCCAGTCTCTATCTTTCCAGGCCAATATCCATTGGACAGGCCTTCAGTCACGGTTCACGGCGGTATCTGGCATTGCTCGGGACATCCCTGCTGATGTCCCTGGCCATTATGGGCGGAACGCTTTTATGCATCGTTCCTGGAATCATCTTTGCGTTCTGGTTCATGCAGGCGCAGCATGTCGCTGTTCTGGAAGGGATGTCGGGCGGCGCGGCAATGGGGCGCAGCAAGGTGCTGATGGCTGGCAATTATGGAACTGGTTTCGTGCTGGGACTGATCATCGGGATCATGAACGCCGGGATTACGTTCGGAGCCCTGCTGATTCCCCAGCCTCATGCTCAGATCCTGGCATCGGCAGTGGCTCAGGGGATTACGACATTGCTTGCGACCTGCTCGCTGGTTGTGTTCTATTTCTCATGTCGCTGCAAAGTCGAGAATTTCGACTTACAGGTTCTGGCCGACGCGGTTGGTGCCGATGTGTATGCCGGAGCTCAGACATCGGAATGGAGTGAGACGACGCGCGGGCAGGGATGAGAGGCAGCCATGGCTCTCGCTGATTGAATCGATGGCAGACACATTGGAGTCGAAAGCGTGAAACAGGCTGCGGTCCCCTCTCCCGAAACACTGCGCGAGAAGGCTGCCGAGATCGTCGCCGGACCCGACTATCGACTTGACAGCGGCCAGTCGGACAATAGTTGGCTGTTCGCGCTGCTGATGGAAATCATGGACTGGATTCTCGTTCCATTTCGGTGGCTGTTCGCGTTGACAGAAGGCCTTCCCGGCTTCCTGCGCTGGATGATTGTGCTGGGGCTGTCGGCCGTAATGCTGCTGATCATCGGACACATCATTTATTCTCTGGCGATGGCGGTTCGTGGACCGAAGCGGGGGGCCAGGGCTGCATCGGATGAGCGCCGGCGCAGCATTGATCCGGCCGAACTGGAGCGGCTCGCCGGCGAGTCCGCTCTGCGGGCTGACTACATCACGGCGATCCGCTTTCTGTTTCGAGCCAGTGTTATCCGGCTGGAACATTGTGAGAAGAAGAAGAACCGGCCGGGGACGACCAATCGCGAGCTGCTGCGTCGCTACCGGAACCGGCCGGGGATGAGTGACTCGCTTCGACATCTTGTCGATGCAATCGATCGTAAATGGTACGGAGACGAAGTCTGTTCCGCTGCCGATTACGCCGTATGCCAGTCGGCTCACTCGGAAGTCTGCCGAACTCTCGCGGAGCCGGTTTATGCTCACGGCTCGTAATGCGATCCTCGCAGCGCTGGCTGTCTTCGTGTTTTCCATGATCGCGGTAACGATCTCACTGATGGGACCGCCCGATTCCGATGGTGCCGCGATCGATTCGTATGGCATCGGTCGCGACGGCTATCGGGCGGTGTTCGAGTTGCTGTCGGCATTCAACGTCCCGGTCCAGCGGCGCATTGAGCCGCCATCGCCTGACCTGTCGACTTCATCTACGCTCGTGTTGTGGATTCCACACGACGACCTGATCGCAAACGAACCGGTCTACCTCAAACAGCTGCTGCCGTGGGTGGAGCGTGGTGGTCGCCTGGTTGTTGCCGTTCAGCCTCCCGGACGCAACTGGCTCACGACCGTCGTGCAGGCCGCCTCTCTCGAAAAGGGTGATGACATCTGGACGACGCTCAACCTGGACGGTGTGAGCTCTGTGTCGATTTCGCTTGAAATGACGGACGACGATCAGGCCCGAACGGCCGACGATCCTCAGGTGTTCGATTCGGCGGAAGCGCGTCGCGGGGAGATACGACGAGGGTGGGAAGAGGCGTTTGGAATCGATCCCGTGCAGTTCACAACCGTCACCGTGAAAGTCTCCGGGGAGTTCGAGCGGATGCAGGATCGAGTACGAAGCCTTCAGTTTCCCACCGAAGTCGTCGGGGGACTGAAGATTGAAAACTCACAGACGGCGCGCGGCGTGATCGAGTGTGTCCGACCCGACGGCAATCCGTGGACAGTCGCCGCTTCGTTCGAACGAGGTCAGGGTGAGATCGTTGTGGTGGCCGAACCGATGCTGCTGATGAACGCCAGTCTCGGTCACGCCGACAACGGCGTGCTGGCCTTCGACCTGCTGGCCCCGGGCATGCGGAGCGTAGTATTTGACGAGTTCTATCATGGGCTGAGCGTTCGCGGAAATCCGCTGTGGCTGCTGACGAAAAGCAGTTATGCGGTCGTGACAATTGCCATCGTGGCGTTGCTCAGTATCGTACTTTGGCGTCTCGCAATCCTGCTCGGCCCGCCGTGCGATGCGCCGACGAAGACACGTCGCACAATCATCGAGTATATTGAGGCCATGGGCCGTTTTCTCCATCGTGGCCGTGCCAGCCGCCGCTTCCTGCTGTCCGAAGTGCGAGGCGGCGTGCTCCACACCGTAGGCCATCGTCTGGGATTGTCGCCCTCGAAACATGATACCGACGAGATCGCATCCAGAATGGCCAGGCGATCCCCGCGTGAGGCCGATCAATTCCGCGAGGACATGCGGCAACTCGATGCCGCCCTCGTTCCCGGTGCTGCTCCCTCAGAGTCCGCAGCCGTCCGTCTGTTGCAAAGGATTACCCGTTGTCTTTAGAACAGCTCTATCAATCCGTTCGTGCCGAGATTTCAAAGGTCGTGTTCGGTCAGGATGAAGTGATTGACTTCTCACTGGCGGCCCTCTTCAGCAGTGGTCATGTCTTATTGGAGGGTCCGCCCGGTGTGGCGAAGACACTCCTGGTCCGCACGATCGCGGCCGCGCTGAGCCTCAGCTATCGCCGCGTACAGATGACACCCGATTTGTTGCCGAACGATATCACGGGGTCAGCCGTGTTCCGCCAGAATACACACGATTTTGAATTTCGTCGGGGGCCGGTCTTCACCAATTTCCTGCTGGCCGACGAAGTGAACCGGGCCTCCGCGAGAACGCAATCGGCTCTGCTCGAAGCGATGCAGGAACTGTGCGTCACTCACGACGGCGTGACGCATCCGCTGCCGGAACCGTTTGTGATGTTTGCCACGCAGAACCCGATCGAGCAGGAGGGGACGTACCCTCTGCCGCTGGCCCAACTTGATCGATTCATGTTCAAGGTTCTGGTCGGCTATCCATCGGTCGATGAGGAACAGCGAATCCTGCGCGAGCATCATGCGACCGGCGGACTGTCCGATCCTCGCAGGATGGGCGTGCAGCCGGTGGTCTCGCCGGCCGACATCCTGCTGGCGCGACAGACGATTCGCGACACGCATGTCCGCGATGAAGTCGTGGCCTACGTGCAGAAGTTGCTCGGCGCGACACGCCAGGACGACTCTCTGGCGGTTGGCGCCAGCCCCCGCTCCGGGTTGATGCTGCTGATGGGAGCGAAGAGCCTTGCCCGGTTCTCGGGCCGCGAGTTTGTCACGCCCGACGACATCCAGGCGGCGTTCGTCCCGGCCCTGCGTCACCGCGTCGTCCTCAGCCCGTCCGCCGAACTGGAGGGAACGACGACCGACGACGTGTTGGGTCAGTTACTGGAGGCGGTCGAAGTTCCAAGGTGAAGTCCGAGGTCAGGCATTTCGGATGTGGATGCCAAAGGCCGATGAAGTCATGAGACTTCCCTTCGGAACTCTCACGAGTTCCGCGACAACGTCAGGTCGCCGTTCTGAAAGTAATCCGTCCACATGCTCGCATCGCGTAACACCGGCATTCGTCGGCCTGAAATCTTTCGCTCGCCGCGAGTCAACTCGTCGAGTGCAGTCGCCTCAGCGCAGAGTGAACGCGGATTCTGGCGGATCGCGGCGCAGGTTCGACCAGGGCCGAATACTGTTCGCGCAGGACTCGGCGTCGTGGCCCTGTCGCTCGTCCATTTCGCGCTCCCGGGAATGCTGTTGTTGAGTTTGATCGTCGTGCTCACAACGGTGCTGATCTCGGCAGCTGTACTTGAGGCGCGGACCCTGTGGCGGCGGCTGGGCCAACTGACCGTCAGGCGTTCGCTCCCGACGGTCGTCGGTCGTGACGTGGAATTTGGCGTCGGCTGGGAAATCGAGAACGCGAGCGATGACGACTTGTCGGGTGAACTGCGCGACGTGACACCGCGCGCGACGATGCCGCGATTCTGGACCAGCCCGTTCGGCGTGGCCTCTCGTGGCGGACGGACGACACTGGCCCTCGCCTGCCGGATCGCTGAGCGGGGACTGCACGAGTTCGGTCCGATCTGGATTCGGCTGACAGGACCGCTCGGTCTGACCGAGGTCCAGCGTTCGTTTGCGTTGCCCGCCGCGATCAAAGTGCTGCCCGAGCAGTTTGCGTCAAAGGACGAGTTGCGCAAGGACCGCGGGGCGGAACTGCTGCTGCTCGACAAGGCGACGCGCACGCGCCAGCACGGCGCGGGGACTGAATTTGAATCGCTGACGGAGTACCGCGAGGGGGATGACCCGCGTCGCATCGACTGGCGTGCGACAGCGAGGATCCAGCGGCCCGTCGTGCGGCGATTTCAGATCGAACGACATCGTGACGTAATGATCCTGCTCGACTGCGGACGCCTGATGGGGACGGAAACCGATCGCGGCACGAAGCTCGACTGCGCGGTTGATGCCGCGCTGATTCTGGCCCGCGTCGCCCTGCAAAGCGGTGACCGTTGCGGGATGGGCCTGTACGACAGCGACGTGCGCGGCTATCTGCCTCCCGTCACCGGCGCCTCATCGCTGCACACTCTGACCGACAGCGTCTTCGCCGTGCAATCGGACTTCCGCGAATCGGACTTCGGCCCGATGTTCGCGACTCTGCAGGCGCGTCAGGCGAAACGTTCGCTGATCGTCGTCGTGTCGGATGTCTCCGACGAGGAAACGTCGCAGCAGTTCCGGGCGTCCCTCGCACGGCTGAGCCATCGTCATGTGGTCCTGTTCGCCGCGCTCCGCACTCCGCTCCTCAATCGCATCCTCAGCGACCCGGTCGAGACGATGCTGGACGGAGCCAGGAAGGCTGTCACGTTCCGGTTGCTTCGCGAACGGCAACTGGCGTTGCAATCACTGAAGCACGGCAGCGTGTTCGTCCTCGATGTTGAGCCAGGTCAACTGACGGTGCCGCTGGTGAACCAGTTCATCGATTTGCGTCAGAGGAATCTGCTGTGAGGTCGGCGGGCCGCCCGTTCACGCACGAATCCGTGGACGATGAACAGTACCCAGAAGAGCGCCGATCCCGCTGCGAAAATCAAACGGGATGCGGTCGAGAGGTGGCTCTGCCGCAGGAAACTCTCGATGATCGCGGCGGCGAACAGCATCCCCGCCACGCCGATTGACGTAATGCCGGCCTGTTGTCCGGCCAGTCGCAGAGCCTGTGTCCGCGTCATCACTCCCGGCGCGACAACCGCCCGTCCGAGCATCAGTCCGACACCCCCGCACAACACGATCGCACCAAGTTCAGTCACACCATGCGGCAGAATCCAGGCCCACAATTCCGCATCGATTCCGGCTCGCTGGTGAATCGCGACAAAGACTCCCAGAATCATGCCGTTGTAAATCATGAGCAGCGCCGTGGGAATCGCGGCCATCACTCCCAACGCCATCGCCAGCAGCCCGACTTTCAGATTGTGCGAGAACAGGAACGAGGCGAACAGAAACTTTATGCCGCCTGCGTCGTTACGACCGCCGCGCAACACTTCCAGCAACTGCTCTCGCGTCGATCCCGGCTGACGCGGGTCCTCGCGCGGCCAAAGGGCATAGGCTGCGAGCGGATCGGACATTGAAGCGAAGTACGCCAGCAGGGCCCCCCCAATCAGCAGCGCTGCCGAGATGGCGTGGACTCGCCAATGGCGGGCGAGCGACCGCGCAAAACCCTCGAACACGAACAGACCGATCCCCGTGAACAGCGACTGCCGCGGAGGCAGATAGATCAATCCGTGGGCCGCGGCCGTCAGGTCGTTCAGATACTGCATCAGCCGCCGGTCGCTGGTGCGTGTCGAGACCTGAGAGAGGTGAATCGTCGTGCGGCGATAGAGCACATCAAGGCGACTCAGTTGCTCAGGAGTCATTTTCCTGATCGACCGACGGGCCTGATTGATCAGGCTCTCCAGCTCGTCCCACGCAGGCTTGTTGCGTGCCACAAAACCGCTCATACTCGCTCCGCCCTTTGGTTTCTTCAGCAAACGGCAGTCAGGCATTTGCCAACCCGACGCTTCAGCGAGGCCGCCTCGCTTACGCGTCGGGTTTATGTGGGTGTGTTCTTTACCGCCGCCAGTCTCACGAGGTCATTCATGTCGGTTCCGCCGTTCGCCGCGCTGCAATACGAAACCCCCGAGAACGTGCAGATTGAATATCGTCCCGCCGGACTGGGAACTCGGTTTCTTGCGTGGTTCGTCGATCAGATCATACTGAACTTCTCGATTTTTCTCGCGTGCATTGTTCTCTTGATCTTCAGTGCGGCATTCGCAGGGTTCTTTCAGGATTTTTTTCGTCAGATCGACGAAGTGATTCAGGAGGCTGACGAAGACGTTGATCCCGAAAAGTTTGGCATGTACGTCGCCGGCATCGCTGCGCTGATCTGGGGACTCGGCAGCTTTTTCTATTTCGGACTGAGCGAGTTGCTTTGGCGCGGGCAGACGCCTGGCAAGCGGATCTGCAGAATCCGCGTTGTGAAAGCAGACGGCTTCGGTTTGGACGCTGTGAGTGTCTTCATGAGAAACGTATTCCGCGTGGCCGATCATCTCCCGGCCCTGTGGATCGTTCCCGTCCTCTCCCGGCGCGGACAACGGTTCGGAGATATGGTGGCGGGGACAATCGTGATCAGCGATGTGGCTGAAGATCTCGCGGTGGTCCGCCAACAATTGTCGGACCGGAATGTCGCCGAGTCCCAGTTTCGCTTCGATCATGCCAAGTTGACACGGCTGAATCGTGAAGACTTCGATGCTGTCGAAAGGATCCTGGATCGCTGGAACTCAATTCCGCCCGATCAGCAGCGCGCGCTGCTCGATCGGCTGGTCGCTCCCCTCTGTAAGAAGATGCAGACTTACGAACCCACCGTGGAACAGCGAGTGGCGTTCCTCGAAGACCTCCTCGCTGCTGAATACCGCCGCCAGGACCGCCATTTGCGGTGACGTTCCCGACGCACGCCAGTCGCATCCAGAAAGCCGGGAGGCGTTTTGCCGAAATTCCGCCGGCCATTCTGCCCGGTGGTTTGACGGCTTATGCGCCATTCTTATCGGCACCCAAAACTCGACCACGTGTCGTGCAAAAGCCCGCCGGCCACCGGGGCAGGCCCCAATGGCGTGGACTTAGTGAGCGGAATGGCGCTAGCCACCGGTGTCTGTTCGCTAAAATGCAGCAAATACACCGGCGGCTAGCGCCTTGCCGCTCACAGAAATCCCTAAGTCCACGCCATTGGGGGCAGGCCCGATGGGGTCGCCTGTTTCAGGACCAGAACAGTATTGACGACAACGGCCCACCGAATTGAGCAACGGCCCCGATTTCATTTGCCTCTCATTTCCGTTGGCCTGGCAGATCGACGGCCGTGCAAGTATTGTTTCCATCGTCCGTGAGTATCCAGACCTGAAGACCAGCGGCATCCGCGAAAGTCCCGATCCAATGATCCGTCTGACAAATGTCGTCAAACGCTATGGACCTCAGGACGTGCTCAAAGACGTTTCGATGTCGGTGGCTCGCGGGGAAGTGTGTGTTCTGCTGGGGCCTTCTGGCGGCGGGAAGAGCACACTGCTGCGGACGATCAACGGTCTTGAAACATTTGACGGCGGTTCGATTGAAGTGGCGGGGACGAAGCTGACTGCGGAAGCCGGTCCGGCGAGAGAGGCCGCTCTGCTGCAGATCCGACGAAAGGTCGGAATGGTGTTTCAGCAGTTTAATCTGTTCCCGCACAGGACCGCACTTGAGAATGTGATTGAAGCGCCGATGCATGTTCTGAAGCAATCCAGGGATCAGGCAGTTTCGAAGGCCAGAGAGTTGCTGTCCCGAGTCGGCCTTATCGACAAATGCGACGCAAAGCCGGCGTCACTGTCGGGTGGACAGCAGCAGCGAGTCGCCATCGCACGGACTCTGGCCATGCAGCCGGATGCAATCCTGTTCGACGAACCGACGAGCGCTCTGGATCCAAACACGACTTCGGAAGTGATTTCCGTAATGCAGGATCTGGCAAAGGACGGCCAGGGCATGATCGTGGTGACTCACGCCATGCACTTCGCCCGGACGGTAGCTCATACGGTGCATATTCTTCACACTGGCAGCATCGTCGAGTCCGGTCCGCCGAGTCAGCTGTTCGAGAATCCTCAGCATGAAGTCACCAGACGATTTCTGGCGGACTCGGATTAGGAAGGACGACGGCATCGTTGTGGGGTTTTACTCCGAGGCTGTGAGTGTTTACTGTTGGCCCGCCGCTCTACGCCGTGAAAGATTTTTGTAGCCGGATTCGTGAGAATTCGGGGGTGACCGGCTGACTCCGAAGTCTCACGACTCCGGCTACAAACCCATTCCCTCAGGTTTCATTGCGATAAATCCTTCACGGCGTTGCCCGCCGTTCCGTCGGCGAGTGCCTGCGGATGACAGGGAGTCGGCAAACATGCACGGAACTCGTTCAACCAACCACGAATTCCAGCCGGCGGAGCGACTGGACAACAGTAAATTACAGGCCCTCCAATGCGTCGACACCCAATGATTCCGTCAGCATTTCGCGAACGAACACTTTGCAGCCTGCTGTTCATGGCGATTGCCGGAATGGTGACAAGTCGTCAGGGCATCAGTGACGAGGCGCCGGATTACCTGCGTGATATCCGCCCCATACTTGCGAAGACGTGCCTGAAATGTCATGGGCCGGACGAAGGCACTCGCAAAGCCGACTTGCGGCTGGATCGGCCGTCGGGCCTGTTCGCGACGATCGATGGCCGGACCATCGTCGCCAGGGGCGACGCACATCACAGCGAACTTGTGCGACGGATTCTCTCGACGGATCCGGACGAACAGATGCCTCCGGCAGATTCCGGCAAGGTGCTCACGGAAGTGCAAAAGCAGACACTGGTCCGGTGGGTCGAATCCGGGGCGAACTGGTCACAGCACTGGGCCTTCGTCGCTCCGGAAAAACCGCAGGTCCCGACGCCGGGATCTGAAGAGTCGGCCCCATGGGTTCGCAATGAGATCGACGCATTCATCATTGATGCTCAGACAAGATCCGGACTTGCACCGTCATCGTCGGCCGATGCCGCGACTCTTGTCCGTCGATTGTTTCTCGATCTGATCGGATTGCCTCCGAACGTGGATGAGGCCGACCACTGGATCGCGCGACTCGCTGGAAAGGCGGAAGGCGTATTGCAGAAGTCGATCCTGTCGCATGAATCGACTGATGATGCAGCCTATTCAGAACTGATCGATCACCTGCTGGCCCGGCCTGAATACGGCGAACGTTGGGCAAGGCTCTGGCTGGATCTGGCACGATATGCTGATACAAACGGTTATGAAAAGGATCGACCACGATCCATCTGGCCGTATCGCGACTGGGTCATCGGGGCTCTGAATAACGATATGCCGTTCGATCAGTTCACGATCGAGCAGCTCGCTGGCGACATGCTCCCGGATGCGACGGTGCAGCAGAAAATTGCGACGGGCTTTCATCGCAATACGATGCTGAATGAAGAGGGCGGCATCGATCCGCTGGAGTTCCGGTTTCATGCGATGACCGATCGAATTGCCACGACCGGCACGACCTGGCTTGGAATGACCATCGGCTGTGCTCAGTGTCACACGCACAAATACGATCCACTTTCGCATCGCGAGTACTATCAGCTATTCGCGTTTCTCAACAATGCCGATGAGCCTTCGCTCGCACTGCCGGGCGCTGACTATCAACAGAAGATTGCCGACAATCAGGCTGAAGCCGAACGGTTGCTCGAGGAGCTGCCTTCGCATTGGCCGATGGCCGCGGGAGATTCTGATTCAGACGCCGCTCGCCTCAACCTTGTCGATCTGAAGTTTTCCGAATGGCTGATCAGACAGCGATCAACGGCTGTCCGCTGGACACCGCTGACTCCGATCTCCGCAGATTCGAATCTGCCGCTGCTCACGATTCTCGAAGACGCCGCCGTTTTCGCTTCCGGGGACACGACCAAGCAGGATCACTACGAGGTCCGGTTTGCGGCTTGCGACGAACCCATCACTGCCCTGCTCCTCGAAGCGCTGCCGGATGACCGGCTGCCCGGACGAGGCCCCGGTATGACGTTTTACGAGGGTGCACTCGGTGATTTTTTTCTCAACGAACTGTCCGTTGTGGCGGATGGCCAGCCCGTTGCACTGCATTCCGCCACCGAGAGTTACGCCAGAAACAAGTTCGGTAACACTCCTGTTTCCGCAGCGCTCACGCTGGACGGTGATGTTCAGACAGGCTGGTCGGTCGCTGCCGCTGAGGGTGAGCGTCATACAGCCGTGTTTCTGCTGAGTCAGCCTCTTGCCGCGGGCAAGTCGTTGACCATACGTATGACGTTTGGCCGGCACTTCGCAAGTTCTCTCGGTCGGTTTCGTTTCTCCGCGACGAACAGCGATCGGCTGCCGGTGGCCAGGAGAATCCCGGCTGAAACAGAGCGACTATTCCATGCCGACGATGCCTCCCTCACGGTCGATGCGCGAAGATCCCTGTTCCGGGCATTCCTTATCAATGCACCCGAACTGGCCGAACACACAGTGGCAATCCGTCGACTGCAATCACCGCCGGACGTTGACACGACACTGGTTCTGCAGGAACGTCCGCCGGAGAATTCTCGTCCGACGTTTCGTCACCACCGAGGTGAATATCTGCAGCCGGCAGAGCCAGTCACTCCCTCGACGCCCGAGATTCTCCACGCCTGGCCGGAACAGCTGACTCGCG
>JANNGQ010001137.1:0-5290 GCA_031403975.1 Planctomycetota bacterium | reverse complement strand
CATGTCCGACCCCAATGATCCGGCTGAGTTCGTCATGGCCTGCGTGATCTCGGTTGACGACCCCGGCCTGGTCATCATCTCACCCTCAACCGGCGTGCCTGATTTTCTGTCATCGTCAGGGCGGCTGGAGTTGCTCGCCAGCTCTGAACTCCGGTTGTGTTCGCCAGTGCCATCGGGGCTGGTCTTTGCAGAGATTGACCGTCGCGGTCCGGATTGAAATCGTGGTGACAGATTCGTGAATCAGGAAGTGCGTTTTTGACCCGATCTTATGGCGACAGGCGAGCCGCCAGTGCCGCGATGCGAGAATTGCATGACTGAATCTCCCGTGATTCGTGCCGTGGTATTTGACTTCGACGGCCTGATGGTGAATTCCGAAGATGTCTTTGAACTGGTCGGTCAGGAATTGATGATCCGGCGAGGTCTGGTGATGACTGATGAGATCCGTCACGGGATGCTGGGACGCCGACCGGCCGATGCATTCACGGTGCTCAAAGCGATGACCGGAATTGCGGATCAGATTGAGGACCTGATGCTGGAAACGGAAGTGCTGTTCGACGAGGTTGCCGAGGGTACACTGGCCGTGATGCCGGGACTTCACGATATCCTGCAGATCGTCGAGGAGCGACAGCTGCCCCGCGCTGTAGCGACATCATCGCCGCGGGCGTACTTGACGCCGCTGCTGCACAGATTCGACCTGCAACGGCTGTTTTCGCACACACTGACAGCGGAAGACGTGACTCTGGGGAAACCCCATCCCGAAGTTTATCTGACGGCCGCTCGAATGCTGCAGGTGCACCCGGCTGAGATGCTGGTGCTGGAGGACAGCGAAACCGGAACCCGGTCGGCAGCCGCCGCCGGGGCGTTTGTTGTGTCAGTGCCGAACCGCCACACGTCCGCAGGGGATTTCAGCATGAGCCGGATGCGGATCGAGAGTCTGTCTGACGAACGACTGCTGCAGATGTTGCGAGGCGGCCGCTGAGACCCGGGAAGATCATCCACGATTCCTTGTGGGGCAGGCTTTCAACCTGCCTGGACTGAAAAAAACACACGTGTTTTTGAATTGACGAGGCTGGCTGGTAGCCTGCCCCACGATCAGGATGACTACTCTCTGCGATCGATCGCAAACAGTCCGTGTGCGGCGGACATCTGCAGCACGAGATAGTTCAGTCGGGCGGCATTGGCGATCTTGGCGAAATTGATGCCGTCGATCGTGTCGCTCGGTTTGTGATAGTGCGGATTGAAGCCGCCGAAGAGAAACGTTACAGGGATTCCTTTGGCGGAGAACGACGCATGATCGCTGCGTCCGTCCACGCGCTCTTCTTCGTCATATTCAAATACAAACCCCACGTGCTGGTTGGCCTGTTCGACCAGGTCGTGAAGCTGTCGTGAGTGATCTTTACTGCCGACGAGGTGAATCGTGTTTTCATTCTCGGAGGCTGCTTCTGTTTCGGATTCCTCATTGCGACCGATCATATCGATGTTCAGCATGCAGATCATGTCCTTGAGCGGTCTGACCGGATTGGCTGCGTAGAATTTCGACCCCAGCAGGCCGCGTTCTTCGGCGCAGAACGCAATCAGCAGGACACTGCGCTTCGGCTTCACCGGGTTCGCTTGAATCGCCCTGGCGACCTGCAGGATCGACGCGGAACCGGAGCCGTTGTCGTCGGCCCCCGGAAAGAGACTTCCCCGCTGAATCCCCAGATGATCCAGGTGAGCGCCGATGCAGACATGTTCATGCTGCAGTGTTTCATCGCTTCCCGGAAACCAGCCCACGACGTTCGGCACGTCCACCGCTTCACGCTCAATCTGCAGTCGGCAATCCACAGCAACGGACGACGCGGTCACCAGGTTCTCGGCAATCTCAGTCGCATTCCGGCTGGCGCTGCTTTCCGCAAAGAAGGACTCTTTCATGCCGCATTTCGCTGCCAGAACATTTGCTGCCGCTCGTGTTACAAACGCGGCCGGAAATGCACCGAGAGACTCTTCTGACTGATTGACCGCTTCGTTGCGGACTCGTCCGTCTTCCGCAACGATCAGCACACAAGCCGGTCGTGCCTTCACGATGAATGCGTCGTCAGGGCCGAGACGGCGTTCTGCCTGAATCACCAGCAGGCGGCCGGCCAATGAACCTTCCACAATCTCCGGACGCTCTGATTTCACCGTCGCAAAAGTCACCGGAATCCGGTCTTCATACGTTCCGGAAAAACTGCTGATTCCGACGGCCGTGCCGGGAACGCAGATGTCGTCGCCGACTTTGAAACTGCACGCGTCCGGAATTGTTGCCATCTTGACGAACGGAACGTTCTGGAACCATGAACCGTTCTCACCCGCCGGCTGAAACTCGCTGGCCTCAAGTTGCGACGCGAACCAGCGAGCGGCATTCACGAAGCCTGCCTGGCCCGTGCCACGTCCCGACATATCGCCTTCGACGAGTTGCTTCAACAGGGCTTCAGAGTCCGCCTCGGTGACACTCTCAAACCCGGTCGCATACTCCGCGGGAACCGGCATCGCACCTGAAAATGGACCATCGGCCAGTGCATTCCGGCCGCAAAACACTGTGACGGTGACTGCCAGGACGGCGCATCGGAAACGGTAGGAGGGCACGGTTGAATTCCTGGCTGCACGGGGATAAAGCGGACGGGCTCACGGGACTTGTATCGTCGAAGGCACGCCGGGGCCAGCATCGTCCGCCGGATCAGAAGTGTGAGCCGGTCAGTCGGCGAATCCCCTTTCTGTGATGCGAAACGGAATGATCGAATCGTCACAGGCACTGCCACGGTGTTTTGCCACACACATCGCACGTCCGATCTGATTCTCGCTTCGGGTCTTGCCCATCAGAATGATCGTATTGGCATTGGAAAGCGCATCGCCCGACTGAATCGGTCGTGAGATCAGATCGTCGAGCATGACTTCATGGCTGGTACAGAGCAGCATTCCTCCGATCATCCTGTGATCGTACGAATGCTGCATGACATTCGGCTCCTGAGCCCGGTAACGGACCCGAAACAGATCGCGCGCGAGCCAGTCGTGTTCCTTCCGCAGCACCTGATGATAGACGTAATCGAAGAGATGGAACTGAAATGAATCGGCATCTTTCGTCGTGGGTTCCACTCCGTCGATAACGCAGCGACGGACTCCGTGGATGAAATTGCCGTAAAAGAAAGCGATCGTCTGATCAAGCCGGCGCATCAAGTCCGCTTTAAACTCCTGCCATTCTTCCGGCTGCATGTCTCCGATTGTGACTCGACGACCGCCTCGATGGAAGACGTGCAGGTAGTCCGAGCGGATTTCTTCAGCATTCCAGACCACGGCCGGATCAAAATGGCCGCTCACCGTACGATGGCGGAACTTCCATCCGAACATTCTGTCGGCGTACTCCGGCTGATTCTGCGAATCGCCGCGCGTCGTGAGATCGAAGATGATTCCTGACTGTCCTTCCTGACGAATCCCCGAGTGGCAGTAGCTGATCCCCAGCTGCGTCTTGCCGATCCCCGTCGCGCCCATCACCACCGTCAGAGTCCCGGGCAACAGTCCACCGCCGAGAGCTTCGTCGAGCCGTGGAAATCCAGTCGATTGGCGTGCAAGCGTCATTCTCGATGGTTCAGAGCGTCTCTGAGAAAACTACTGCCCGGCTGTTTCGCCAGCCGGAAAACTGCGATTTTCACAGCGTGCTCCGTTCAACAGAGTCCGCGAACCGGGCGTCGGTGCCTTGAGATCGCTGAACGGATGTGCCGTCACGAACTGTGGACGATAATGGACGTTCACAGAAATGTCGTCGCCGTTCAGACGCAGATCGCGGAATTCCCGAGTCTGCAGTGCCGCACTGTCGGCCAGAAACGCAGACTGTGCGGATTTTTCTGCGTAGGACGCTTGAAAATGAAGATCCATCGAAGATCGTTTGTGCAGCCCGTGAGGGCACTGCGACTGTTCGCGTAAACAAGGCAGCGTCCGGTTGTTCTGGGCGTTGAAGGTGGTAGGATTACGGCAATCGAAGATCGGCCTCCCAGATCACTGCAGCTGTGTGCGGCTGACGGAAAACGTCGTCCTGGATTTCCGGTGCGGTTTGGAACTAATGTTGCGATAAGAAGCACTTGTCGCAGGATTCACAGAAATGTGGATGCGGTTTCATCCATCCGGACGTCATCATGCTTCACTCTGCAACAACCGCAGACGCAGAATTCCGCAACCAAAAACCGGGCAGTGTTCGGCCCATGCCGCAGATCAAGTCGAAAGACGGACTAAAGTCCTTTCTGCTGAACTCGCGTCTGCTTGCGCCTGCTGACTGGGCAAAAGTCGAACTCGAGATGCAGGGGCTTGCCAGTGTGGATGCCATGCTCCAGCTTCTGGAGCGGCGACATATTCTGACTCCGCTGCAATCAGGGAGAATCGCCAAAGGGGAAACAGAAGGGCTGGTTCTGGGCCGTTACAAACTGCTCTACCGCAACGCTTCCGGAAGTTTTGCCAGGGTTTTTCGGGCGGAATCAGTCGATGACAACCGGACGGTAGCGTTGAAACTGCTGCGTGAACGCTGGGCGGACGATGCGAAGACCGTGGCCAGTTTTGATCGTGAAGCCCGCATCTGCAAGCAGTTCATACATCCGAATATCGTGCCCATTTATGACATCGGCAGCGAAGGCAGGTTTCACTTTTTTACGATGGAATTCGTGGAAGGCGGAAACCTCCGCGACTTCATGAAGATCCGCCGGTCGCTCGGGCCGCTGGAAGCGACACGCTGCGTTCTGCAGATCTGTCAGGGCCTCGCATACGCTTTGACCAAAGGCGCAACTCACCGTGATCTGAAGCTGACGAACGTGCTGATGAGCAGCACGGGCATTGCCAAACTCGTGGACTTCGGACTGGCCGGGGCGGAATCTCCGAGCCAGTCCGGGACAAGTGACGAGGTCCAGCGGGCTCTGGAATATGCCGCGCTGGAACGCGGCACGAATGCCCCCCGCAATGATCCTCGCAGCGACATTTTCTTCGCCGGAGCAATCTTCTACGAGCTGCTCACCGGCGAAGGCCCGTGGGCAAGGACTCGCGACCGCGAAGAACGGCAGCTTCTCAGCCGATACACAAACTCCCGACCGATCGAGACGATCAAACCGGAACTTGCACCGTCCATTGTGAGAGTCTGTCGCCGGATGATGGAGATCAGTCCGTCGGGTCGGTATCAGTCGGCAGCGGAGGTGGTCCTTGAGCTTCGCTCGCTGATGTCGGAACTCGGGCAGACCATCGACACCTTTGCTGGAGATGAACGACTCATGTTTGTCAATGCTTGGAACGAATGGGG
>JANNGQ010001136.1:0-2038 GCA_031403975.1 Planctomycetota bacterium | reverse complement strand
CAGACTGTGAAGCGAATTTTTCTGACGCTGGCCATCCTTGCCAACCTGATCGTATTGGCCGCGCTGGTGCTCGGATGGCAGATCGGTGATCCGATGCAGGGCAACGGCCGCGACCCGGAAGTCAATTCCCGGATCGGTACTCATATCCTGATCGGCCTCGGAGCCCTCACCAGTCTGACTCTGGTCCATGCTCTGCTGTTGACATATTTCATGGGCACCGGGCGCTGGATTGAAGAGACGTCGAACGCCTACAGCCTTGTCCCCGAGTGGCACCGTCAGAACAAGAACCTCAAGTACAGCATTTTACCGGGGATTGTGATCTGTTTTGTGATGGTCGTGGCCACAGGTTCGTCCGGAGCGGTCGCGGATCCTGCGACCGCCGTGTCACTCGATGGCGTGTTCGGACTGTCGGACTCGAAGCTGCATTTCACGATGGCCGTGTTTACGTGGCTGGTAAACCTGACAGTCAACGGAACTCAGCTCATTGCCATCGCCCGAAACTCGACAATTGTCGATGGTGTTCTTGCCGAAGTCCGTCGCATCCGCATCGAACGCGGACTCCCGGTCGACTGACACATCGGGAAGCAGTCTGCCGGCATGTTTCCTTTGCATGATCAACGATACCGTCTGTCGCGATCTTGGAATTGCCGAATGAGAAAAACACGTGAAGCGGGCACCAATCCGGTTGCTTCAGATGGCAGATTGTTCAGACTGTCCGTCAGATCCCGGTCGCCGACCGGGAATCAGTCATGCGACCAGATACAGACGACCTGATTCGATCCCACAATGCAGACTCTACTGGTGACCGGCGGGGCCGGGTTTATTGGCAGTTGCTTTGTCCGGCGGGCTGTTTCGCGCGGCGACATCCGCATCATCAATCTCGACAAGCTGACCTATGCCGGGAATCTGGACTCACTCCCGGATGCCAAACATGGCCGGCATAAATTGTTTGTCGGCGACATCGGTGACCGTCCGCTTGTCCGGCAGCTGCTGGAGACTCACCACCCGACGGCCGTCGTCAATTTCGCTGCTGAATCTCACGTCGACCGGTCCATCGACGGGCCGCTGACCTTTGTCGAAACAAATGTGCTGGCGACGTGCCGGATGCTGGAAGAAGTCCGCAGCTACTATGCCGCACTGAAAGATCCCGGCATGAAGGAGGCATTCCGATTCCTGCATGTGTCGACCGATGAAGTCTACGGTTCGCTCGGCCCGACGGGATTCTTCACTGAAGAAACTGCGTACTCACCGAACAGCCCATATTCCGCCAGCAAAGCAGCGTCCGATCACTTCGTGCGGGCCTATCATCACACGTATGGAATGCCGGTACTGATTACGAACTGCTCGAACAACTACGGTCCGAATCAGTTTCCCGAGAAACTCATTCCGCTCATCATTCTGAATGCGCTGGAAGGTAAACCGCTTCCGGTTTACGGCGACGGACTCAACGTCCGCGACTGGCTGTTTGTCGACGACCATTGTGCGGCGATCGAAGCGGTGCTGGAAAAGGGTCGAGTCGGTGAGTGCTACAACATCGGCGGCCAGAACGAGCAGCCAAACATCAGCATCGTCAAGATGATCTGCGCGACGATGGATCGCCTGCGACCCCGCCTGCCGCATGCTCCCTGCGAATCGCTGATCAAATACGTTCCGGATCGTCCCGGGCATGACCGGCGCTATGCCATCGATACCTCAAAGATTCAGAGTGAACTCGGCTGGAAGCCGGAACAGAACTTTGCCTCTGGCCTGGAGCGGACCGTCCAGTGGTACCTCGACAACCCCGTCTGGGTCGAACGAGTCCAGAGCGGCAAATACCGCGGAGAACGCCTGGGCCTGTTGACCAATGACCAATGACCAATGCGATCCAATCTCAAATCTGAAATCTCAAATCACAAATCCTCCCTTTATGAGCTTCTTTACAAAAGGCATCATACTTGCCGGCGGCACCGGGTCGCGGCTGTTTCCGATTACGCTCGGGATCAGCAAACAAATGGCTCCGGTGTACGACAAGCCGATGATCTATTATCCGCTGTCCACA